>PIVZ01000268.1 GCA_003354045.1 bacterium | reverse complement strand
ACCATAATGTTCCGGCCGCGCGGGCCGACCTGATGCGCAGCGTCTACAAGCGTCACTTCACCGTTGCCGGAAAGATGTTCGGACGCTTCATCGGCGCCGAGGACGTCGATGAAGAAACGATCGAGCGTTGGTTGACGTACTATTACCAATGCAACGAGTGCCGGCGGTGTGCCGTGTTTTGCCCGTTCGGCATCGACACAGCCGAGGTCACGATTGCCGCCCGGCACATCCTGTCGCAGTTGGGCATCGTGCCGAAGTTCATGCAGGGGGTGGCTGCGAATCTAGAAAAGAGCGGCAACAACATGGGCATCGGCAAGGCGGCGCTCATCGACTGCGCGGAGTTCCTCGAGGAAGAGATTGAGGAAGAGACCGGACTGGAGATCAAGATTCCGGTGGACAAGCCACAGTCCGATATCCTCTATGTTCCATCTTCGGCGGACTTCTTTACCAACGTCGATACCATGATCGGCGTGGCCAAGACCTTTCACGTCCTGGGGGCCAATTGGACTATCTCGTCATCGATGCTGGAGGCGGCCAACTTCGGGCTGCTGTTCAACCTGCCGATAATGAGGCAGCACGGCGAGCGACTGAGAACGGCAGCGGAGGCTGCGGGCGCGAGTCTGGTCGTCCAGGGAGAGTGCGGGCATGGCTGGCGGGCGGCTCGGATGTGTACAGAGGGTGCGAGCGCGCCGGCCTCTTTCCGGCTCATGCATGTGCTCGAGTACACGGCCGAGAACCTCTCGCGACTCCCGTTGTCGAGGTTGCCTCTCAGGGCCACGCTGCATGACCCGTGCAACTACGCACGCGCCGGCGGTATCGTTGAGCACCCACGAGAGATCCTTCGTGCCTGTGTAGAGGAGTTCGTCGAGATGAGCCCCAATCGCCAGGAGACCTTTTGCTGCGGTGGCGGCTCCGGTTTGTTGATGGACGAAATGATGGACATCCGTATGAAGCTGGGTCAAAAGAAAGCTGAGCAGGTAAGAGCGGTCGGCCAGCTCGACTACCTGGCGATCCCCTGCTCGATGTGCAAGGCCCAGCTACCGCTTGTAATGAAGCACTACGGGATGCCGGCGTTGGAGATGGGCGGGGTAATGGATCTTGTCAGTAAGGCTATGAATCTGGGAGGTGATGGAGCATGAGTGTTATCGAGGTTGCGGGAGGGCAGATCGAGCTCGACGAAGACGGTTTCCTGTGCGATCCGGGTCTGTGGAGCGAAGAGGCCGTCAAGGCATTGGCCGAGCTCGAAGGCGTGGGCGAATTGAACGAGGGCCACTGGAAGATAATCCACTACCTGCGTGACTACCATCAACAATTCGGCATCGCGCCGATGGTGCGCAAGCTGTGCAAGGAGACCGGCTTCACCTTGAAGGAGGTCTACGAGATGTTCCCCTCAGGACCGGCCAAAGGTGCCTGCAAGCTGGCCGGCCTGCCGAAACCCACCGGCTGCGTCTAGGCACGCACGATGCGTTGCCGTCCTCCGGCGAGGACGACCCCGCAGATCAACGAAAGGTTCGAAGCGGCGAGCTTGTCTCGTTCGGTATAGCGTCTGGCGCAATCGGCCAAGCAAGAATCGACAACTCGGGTTATCCATTTGATGCGATCGTGGGGCGCCGTGCCATCACGCACCGCGCTACTCTCACCTGACGAGGAGGGCCAGATGGACGACCGGCAAAGCCTCAGCGACTTGGCTGAAGGGCTGATGGATCACAGCGGTATGAGCAACCCCAAGCAGCTCAGCGCGGTGGCCAGGCAGTTCTTGACCCTGCAGGGCGCCAGCGCGGTGGGGATTTGTACGAGGGAGACCCTGGCTGGAGGCCCACCGTCGACCGACCTGGAATACGTGTTGCCCGGGGCAAGGTCGGCGGTGAGCTTCGCGGTGCCGATGAATCAGAAGAAGATCGAGCGCTACCTCGCCAAAGAGAGCCACGCCGAACACCAGGAAAACAACATAAGCGTAAACACCTTCGTCACAGGTCTGGCCTGCAGTCTCGCCGACTACTGGAACCAAAAGGGAATTGTCTCGCGCGGGCTGAGCGGTAACGGCGTCTATCGCCAGGACACTCCCGGCGGCATGTACGACTTCATGCCTGAGATCTCCCATCGATACCTCGCCGCACGCTCCGGCGTCGGCTGGTTCGGCTTGTCGGGCAACGTGATTACCAAGGATCACGGCGCCTCGGTCCTCCTGGGCTCGGTCATCACCACCGCCGAGCTCGAGCCGACCGAGCCTCTTTCCGAAGAAGACAGCTACTGCGACGACTGCAAGCTCTGCTTCGCGTCGTGCACGTCGGGCCTGATGGACAAGAAGGAGCTGACGTCCGTGGTGATAGGGGGTGAGGAGTTCAGCTTTTCCGAGCGCCGCAGCTACCACCGTTGCGATCTCGTCTGCGGCGGCTTCACCGGGCTGGCCAAGAACCGCAAATGGTCCACCTGGTCGCCCGGACGTTTCGAGATGCCCGAAAGTGACGAGGAGTTCGAGCAGGTACTCATAGAGACGATCATCGCCTCGGAGCCGCGGCCGCCGATTGCAGGAGGCTTTCTCCACCCGGCCATGCCGGGGACGAGGATGCTCAACGTCACCTGTGCCAACTGCCAGCTGTTGTGTCACCCGGACCGCGACGAGCGCAAGCGTCGCTACAAGCTTCTGACCGAGAGCGGAGTGGTCGTGCAGAATCCCGATGGTTCACTCGAGGCGCTAGCGCCCGAGCAAGCCGAGAAGCGATTGGCCGCGATGAGCCCTGAAGAGCGCTCGATGTACGAGAAGGTCGGAGAAGAGTGATTCGGAGATCGTGACTCAGGAGTTAGCGCGGTTCGAAGTCGCGACCGGCAAGACCGTTGCGTGGCGCGATTGGGCGATGCTCGGCGGCTGACGGGGCAAGCCGCAAACCACACCAAGGAGGGTGCAATGTCGATATCAATGAGATCAATCCTGGCTGCATGTTCAATACTGTTCGTGCTGTCGAGCACGGCGGGGGCTCAGCTGACGAAAGAAGAGGCGAAATGCCTCTCGAAACGTGCCCTGGCTACGGGCAAGTACGAGAGCTGCGTGCAGAAATGGGTGGCCAAGTGTTACGGGAACAAAGGTTGTCCGGACGACAAGCTTACCAAGTGTCGGGAAAAGTACTCGAAAACGTGGGATAAGCTGGCCACCCTGGCCGCTCCGCCGTGCGACGGCGATCGCTGGGTGGACAACGGAGACGGAACGGTTACGGACAACATGACCACACTGATGTGGGAGCAGAAGACCGATGATGGGACCGTCCGCGATTGGGACACCAAGTACACGTGGAGCTCCGGAGATCCATGGTTGGGCGACGGTTCGGCGTTTACCGTGTTTCTCGAGTCTCTGAACGACGGCGGCGGCTTTGCCGGAGCAAACGACTGGCGGGTGCCGACGTTTGCGGAGCTGTTTTCGATACTCGATCAGCCCTATCCCTGTGCAATCTCTCCCTGCGTCGATGACGCATTCGGGCTGTACACGCAGTCCTCGGATTACTGGTCGAATACCACCTACCATTACTTGCCAACAGACGCGTGGATGGTCTCGTTCCAAGACGGTCACCAGAGCGTCGGCGCACACAAGAACGGCATCGCCTACTTCCGTGCGGTCCGTGGCGGTTGGTGATTGGTCCTCGGGTCGTTAGCGAGATCGAGTAACACGGCGATAACCTGCGTGTATTCGAGCGCTGGCTGCACGCCCGTTCGACTACCACGATGTCAGTACGCATACGCCTGAGAGGGCACGTAGGAGAAAGAACATGTCAACGAAACGATACTGTGACCAACCTATTGCACGGTCATCCACACCATGTCGCGGCCACTCGTCGCGGCGCAAGAGCCTTACGCGACTGCATGGCGTCTCCCGCGGTCTACTGGCCGCGCTCCTAGTCGCCGTCCTGTGTATCCCTGCGTCGGCTTTGGCCGCCGCATGTCCGGGATATCCAGATCCATACGGTAACTATCTCACCGCAGCGAATCAGACGCGGGCGACGATGACGCCGTCGCGTCCGTTGTATGCGTTCATAGGCACCGGGTGCACGCATGCTGCGATGGGCGATGCCACGGTTTGCGATGCCGTTGCTGCTGGCAATGGCGCCTGGCTCTTTGCATGGTGGCCGTATACATCAGTCCGCACCGGGGACGCCACCGGCGGATGCTCGTTCATGTGCCAGAACGGCGATTGCTTCGTTGGCAACGACGGACTGCCCGTTGAGCTCCTACGCTTCGGCGTGGAATAGGCTACGCTCGTAGCGTGGCCTCGGGCGTCATCGCTTGCGGTCTTGGCGCTAAATTCGAAAAGAGAGGGGGCAAGCCGCGACTTGCCCCCTCTTTCCGTGCGCTCACCCAGGCTAAGGCGCGAGCGTTCCCAGGAAGGGCACGTGGCGGAGCTCGGCGCGGTCACCGAGCTCCACTTTGGCGCCGCCCGCACCGATGGCTCCGGTCCAGACTGCGAGCTTGTGTATCTGGACGTTGGCGTTCGGACACAGAAGTAGTCCGGAGCCGACGCCGCCCTGGCCGATGCTGCACCTGCGGCCTCGCGAGTAGATGATTGCCCTTTCGGCCTCGAGTCCTCCCGCCAGGAGGATCGCGGATTCTTTCCCCGTCTTGACCGAATCATCGATACGCAACACGAGCACCGTGGCCGGATGTCCACCGCCGTCGAGCGTGAGCGTGGCATCCTTGGCCAGGTCGAGGCTGTCGAGGTCGAACACGTTCGGGCCGCCCGCGTCGATTGCCGCGATAGTAGTCGGCTTCTTCGAGGTAACCGACACCGCACCCAGAGCCGCCGTGGCCGGCAGTGCATCCAGCTGGGAGGCCGTCGCGATCATGTCCGCCTGATCCTCACGGCACTCGTCTACTCTCGTGTCCAGTCCGGTCGTGTCCACGAGCCCGCCGGTGGGCATTGGCACGACTTGGCCGCCGAAGATCTCGGACAGGCCGGTACCGAGAATGTTTGTGTTCTCTTCCACTCCGGCGACTCCGCCGCCACCGGTCACGAGATCACCGTCGATGACGGCGTGATCCTCTACGAGTACCGCCTGCGGGTCACTCGGCTCGGTCACGAGCCAGGAAGAGCCCAGTGTTCTCGTCTTGAAGCCCACCGTGCCGGTGTCCCCGCACACATCACCGTCAACCGTGGCGAGCTTCTTGAGCCTGACCTCCACGGTGCGGTCTTCGTCGGCCGAGCCTCCCACAAGGGCTCGATAGCAGGCCCACGCCATTGGAATCGTCGTGCTCTGGCAGCCATCGGCGCACACGTCCACCGTGCATGCATCGCCGTCGTTGCACTCGAGCAGCACCCCCGCCACACAGGCCCCGCCGCCGCACACATCGCCGGCGGTACACGGGTTGCCGTCGTCGCACGGCGCCGCATTGGCGATGTGCTCACAGGCGCCGCCATTACCGCAGACGTCCTCGGTACACGCGTTGCCGTCATCCGCACAAGACGTTCCCGGCGGAGACGACACATCGGCCGGACAACTCTGGCCCGGCTCACCCGTGCAGGTTTCGGTGAAATCGCACGCGTCGCCCGAGCCGAGACGGCAAACTTGTCCTGCCGACGCCACGACGTCGACAGGACAGCTCTGGCCGGCAACCCCAGTACACAGCTCTCCCGGATTGCACACGTCGCCAGAACCGGCACGGCAAACTTGACCGGCCGGCGATAATACGTTGTCAGGACAGCCCTGGCCGGCGACACCGTTACATGTTTCGGCGGGATCGCACGCGTCGCCCGAGCCGTCGCGGCAGATTTGACCGACTGGCGCCCGGGCATCGACAGGACAGCCCTGGCCGGCGATGCCGGTACACGTCTCGCCGGGATCGCACACGTCGCCGGAACCGACCCGGCAAACTTGGCCTGCCGGAGCCACAATATCGACCGGGCAGCCCTGTCCGGCGATGCCGGTACACGTTTCGTCCGGATTGCACGCGTCGCCCGCGCCGTCGCGGCAGACTTGACCGGCCGCCAGCACGACGTCGTCAGGACAGCTCTGTCCGGCGATGCCGGTACATGTCTCGTCGGGATCGCACACGTCGCCGGTACCGACCCGGCAAACCTCGGTGCTCGGCGCCACCCGGTCTTCCTGACACTCGCCATCGGTGCCGGTGCAGAATTCATCGGGGTCGCACACGTCGCCGGAGCCCGAGCGACACGGCGACATGGACGGTGCGAACTGACAGTCTTCGGTGCAGCAGCTATCGTCGCCCGCACGGCCGTCGTCACACTCTTCCGACCCCTCGATGATCATGTTGCCACAGATGCCACCGTCCAGGAGCAGCAGCCAAACCGCACCGGGGTCTCCACCGCCGTCGTCATCGCCGAAGGCGCCGACGATGAGATCGCCCGTGTTGTCGCCGTTCAAGTCACCGATTGCTGCCGCCGAGCGGCCAAATAGATCCAGACTGTCGAGCGAAGCGTCGAATCAGCTCTCGGTGGAGCTGATCTTCTTCTCGAACTTGACCGTGCCGTCGGGATTCAAGAACAGAATCCAAACGGCACCGCGGTTGAGACTCCCATCGTCATCGGTGAGGCCTCCCACGGAAACG
>PIVZ01000866.1 GCA_003354045.1 bacterium | reverse complement strand
CAGAGGTGGAGCTACACTAAATTCGTCATCGGGCTGTCTCAAAGTGGTTGACACGTTCCGTCGCCTGCAAGAATCCGCTGCAAAAAACAGCCATGATGAGGGAGAATGCCGCTGACTAGCGGAGCACAGAGCCGGAAATGTGAGCTACATCACTTTTGGCAGTCCGTGTTCGTCGTAATTGCGTACGGAATCCTCTCCAGGCGCAGGCACCCTGCTAATCCCGAGTTCTCGACGTTCGGCGAAGATAAGCCGTACTTGCCGCGTAAATCAGTCTACCTTTCTCACGTCCACGCGCACTCCGCGGTCAGACGGGATCGGTTGCCAGGACAGCGGCCGGTATGAGAGGTGCCCGTAGCCGGCCGCGAATCCCAGGTGCTTGACCTGCCCGGGCTCGAGGTCAGCTTGCCCGTACCAGTTCTCGTGCATGTAGGGCTCGAATCCGTTGTAGAGGATCACCTGGCCGGGGCGGCAGGCCGCAGTGAGCTTGGCGGCAACTCTTACCTCGGCATAGTTGCTCACCAGCTCTACGGTCTCCCCGTTCTCGATGCCGAGGTCTGCGGCGTCCTTGTCGTTGAGGAACAGAAACGGCTCGCCGCGGTGGGTGTTCAGAAGAACGTTGTTCGTCATGTTGATCGAGTGGATGCTCCAGCGGTTGTGCCCACTGGTCATCATGAAGCGCCGGTTGGCGCCACCGTGCCCCGGTGGCTCTTTGTGGGTGGGAAGCTCCTCGCCCGCCTCGAGGAACCACTCGTGGTCGATGTAGTATTGGGCCCTGCGCACCTTGGTGTCGTAGGGTAGCTTGTCCTCGGTGTGCCAGCGCAGCGCGCTGTGCACCTCGTTCGGTCGAATGGTCGAGGCCTGAGAAGTCCCGTGCCCGACCATGCCCCAGCCCACACAGCGCACCGACCCCTTCTCACGCAGGGTCTCCAGAGTCGTGCCCTTGGGAAGCACGCCGTAGACGGCGCTGTCACGAGTCACCTCGTCGCGGTACTTCTCCTCATCGCGAACGGCGCCGTTCAGTGTGAGGCGGTCGGCGATACCGCGCAGCCTGATCGGCTGACCGGTTGCCGCCGTGAACTCTTCGATTCCACGCGCCAGGCCCCGTTCTTCTATCTTCTCGAGAACGCGCACGCCGATCTCCCAATCACACAGCGCCTCATCGGGCGGCGGCACCGCCTTGTCGCACAGCACGTGGTTGAGGTGGTGTACGGAGGGCATGCTGAACCCTATCTTCTCGTAGTGCTGGGCGGCAGGTAGCACATAGTCGGAGTAAAGCCCGGTGGTCGTAAGGCGGTAATCCACAGACACGATCATCTTGAGCTTCGGCCACACGTGCTCGAGCAACAGCTTTTGGCCGCCGCGCTGGCGGCGCAGTATGTTGCCGCCAGCTTCGAACAGGACCCGTGGCTCTTTCTTCTGGTAGGCTTTGGCGTACTCGGCTTTCCACCACCCTTTCTCGACCGCCTCCGTGACGTACTCGTCGTAGCTCCGCTTCATCGTGGGATCGGTGTTCTCGGGATCGTTCCAGCGCTCCTTGTAGCCGTATTGGTAGTACCACAAGAAGGCCGGCGGCATCGGGAAGCCCATGCCGCCCAGCTCCGGGGTGGTGCGTGCTATC
>PIVZ01000865.1 GCA_003354045.1 bacterium | reverse complement strand
CGCAAGGGCTCCACCGGATCGCCGATGCAGGGGCAACGGATTTCTACGCCGACATTTTCCCGCTGGGGCCCGATAAAGCGGCCTCCCGAAAGCGAAGTCAGGAGTTCCTGGCCGGCGTGTCGGCCTCGGCAAGCAAGAACTGATATGCCCGTCGATTACATCCCGCGCACCCGTGAGCTCTACTCTCCGCTGCCGGCCTATCGTTGGGTGGACAACCGTGGCGAGCCTGTACCGTGGACACCGCTCGAGAAGCCGCTTTCCGAGTGTAGGGTGGGACTGGCGAGCTCCGGCGGAATCTATTGCCAAGGCCAGAACCCCTTCCACTTCAAGGACGACACCTCGATTCGCGTGGTTCCGGCGGACACTCCCGGCGAGCGGCTGCTGGTCTCGCACTTCGGCTATCCGACGGGAGAGGCCGAAAAAGACGCGAACTGCGTCTTTCCACTCGACCGGCTCCGCGAGCTTGCCGATGAAGGGACGATCGCGGAGGTCGCCCCACGGGCGGTCACGTTCATGGGCGGTATCTATTCCCACCGTCGAGTGCGCGAGGAGCTCATTCCGGCACTACTCGAGCAGATCCGGACCCAGGACATCGACCTCTTCTACCTGGTGCCGGCTTGACCGGTCTGTCACCAGACCGTGGGTCTGGTCGCTCGCGCCGTGGAAGCGACGGGTATTCCCACGCTGACGATGTCTGTCGGACGCGACATCACCGAGCAGGTGCGCCCACCGCGGGCCGTCTTCGTCAACTATCCGATGGGCAACGAGATTGGCCGCCCCGGCCACGAAGAAGAACAACGCGCGATCGTCGCCGGCGCCTTCGATGCCCTGGCAGTCATGAACGAGCCCGGTTGCATAGTGGACCTCCCGCACGAGCTGAGGGAGACAGCGCCGAACGGTGGGAGCTGGGAGAGCTGGGTGTACACCAAGGAGTTTCGCAGCCACGCCATGAGGACCCGTGAGGGGACCTCTGCCGAATAGCGAGCATAGAGAGAATAGGGACGAAGTCATGAATGCAAGATCTGCTTTGAAAGCCTTTGCCGTACTTTTCTGCCTTCTGGCCGTTTCCAACTTGCTAAAGCCCCTGCAGCTCAGCGGCGAAGTCGGCTTCGTGCTGTTCGGACAGCGGCTGGCCGGCACCGCGAATACCATCGCCGGCCCGCTCTTCGGAATATACCTCGCGGTCTACGCCTACGGCATCTGGACCAAGCGCCGCTTTGCCGTCGGAATGGGAGCGGCCTACGCCATCTACGTCGTAATCAATCTCGTTCTGTGGCAGTTCCGGATGCCGGAAGGCGCCGAGGCCAGCTTGGCGTTCTCTCTCGTCTATTCGGTGGTCGCCATTGGAGTCTCTTCGGGATCGGCGTTTCTCCTGATGCAGAGCCGCGAAGAGCTGACCTGAGCCCGGTCACGTCGCTGCGTCTGCGCTGACTCGGCATCCCGTGTGCCACTGCCGTGGCCACCCCGCGGAACCAGGGGCGCCAACGCAACCCGGCTGCTGGCCCGGGATATCGACCACCTGTTTCTTACGGGCACCATGGGCGACAACCTGGACAGTTCGGTTCCCGCGGCTGAAGATTCACCCCTTCTTCCCTGTGGGGGTTCGTCTCGGCCGAGGGAGG
>PIVZ01000864.1 GCA_003354045.1 bacterium | reverse complement strand
CCTGCGTGAGACGGACCAGGGCGTTGGCCTCGTCGCGGAAGTCTTCGTAGCGCTGCCCCCAATGTGCCGCGCCGAGCATGACGCTGGCCGAGATCGACGTGGCGCCGGCAACGCTGGCGTCGTTTACGTCTTTCAAGATCCTGAAGCCCAGTTTCTGGATGAAACGGCGGCGCTCTTCTTCCACCTCTGCATCGCCGGCCCCTTCGACGAACCTGGCCTTACGTTCGCCGAGCTCTTCATTGAGCGATATCGGGTCTGCAAAAGAAACGTAGATGGTTCCGTACTTCTGCTCGAGGAAATGGCGAGCGCGAACCAAAGCGCTGAGTGTCTCGGGCGTTTTCTCCTCGCCGGCGAGCTCGTCCTGGTAGACATCCTCCTCGACGATGCGCCCGTAATGAATCGAGACCGGCACGAGGTAGAGGTCGCCGCGAATGCCGCTCAGAAAGGCGTTTATGATGCCCGTGAGCATCCCCAGCTTCGGAGTGAGCATCTTGCCGGTGCGGCTGCGGCCGCCCTCGATGAAGAACTCCTGGGTGTAGCCCTCGCCAATGAGGAAGGTCAGGTACTGCGTGAAGACGTGCTTGTAGAGCTCGTTATCCCCGAACTTGCGCTTGATGAAATAGGCACCGGCCGCGCGGAAAAGTGGGCCCAACGGCCAGAAGGACAGGTTCTCTCCGGCTGCTATGTGCGGCGGGCTCACGAAGCGCAGGTGGAAGAGGTAGGTGAGTATCAGGTAGTCGAAGTGGCTGCGATGACAGGGCACCAGCACGATCGGATGATGCCTGGCCTTCTCGACCACCTTCTCGAAGCCGATCGGCTCGAGCCCCTGAAACATCCGGTTCCATATCTTCGTGAAGACCCAGGCAACGAAGGCGAAGATGACGCCGTTGAAGTCGGCGGCCATGTCCTCGAAGTAGCCCTCGGCCTCCTTGCGCAGCTTGGCCTCCGGAACCCCCTTCTCGTCGGCAAGGGCGGCGATCAGTGAGCGCGTCTCCTCGTTTTCCAGCACCTGGGCCTTGATCTTGCGGCGCGCCTGCAGGGCCGGCCCGAGCACGACCCGCTCTTCACGGTGGAGGAAGATTTGAATCGCACGTGCCAGGCGCCTGACCAGCCGCTCCTCGGTGTCGGTGTCGTAACGCCGCTTGAAGTCGCTGAGGTCGACCTCGCTGCCGACGGTTATGAAGAGGTCGTTGCGGTTCCACCAGTATGCGAAGAACTTGCGGCCGTCGCCCGGTTCTTCCCTGACGCTATACACCAGCGCAGAGATACCCGGCTCGCGCCTACGGAAGCTGCGGCCGCGGAACAGTGCCAGCGGCACTATGAACTTCTCGCACTCGCCCTCGCCGTGCCCGTGCATGATCTCTCGCAGGTAGTCGCTGCCCACCCGCATGCCTTTGCCACTGCGAAGCTTGCTTTGAACGGACGCGCCACGCCGGCCGCGCATGAAGATCAATACCGGCCGTCCCGCGGCCACCGCCCGCGCGCAGTAGTCATGACTGACGGACACGCGGCGGTTCCCGGAACGGGTCAGAGCCGCGGCGAACCACCTGCGCAGGCGGCCCAGCAGCTCACTCACGGGCGCGTGCCAGGCGAGCGTAACGCCGTTGGCGAAGACGGCAAAATAGA
>PIVZ01000267.1 GCA_003354045.1 bacterium | reverse complement strand
GACCGACTGTCAGGGCAGCTACCCGCGCGGCTACGTCTCACAGGCATTCGAGATGCCCGTGACTTCCCCGGACTATCACGTGGAAGGAGAAGACGCCCCGGACAAGTACAAGGAAGACATGGACCGCTACATGCGCGAGGCTTACAGTCAGATGGTCGATGGCCTCGACGACGACAACGTCATCCACCACTGGAGCTCCAGCGGTCGCGACATCGAGTTCCGCAACACCGGACTCATAGGCGGCACCTGGTGCGGCAGCCGGCACGACGACGATCAGTCATGGACCAACCGGCCGATCCCGGAGCTGGCCCGCTATCGCTCGCCGATCGACGGCCTCTACCACGCGCATCAAACGTCGGGACACCCCGGCGGCCTGTGCCTGATGGCCATCCCCTACAACCTGATGCACATCCTGATCGAGGACGGCGTCGCTGAACCGGGCGACTGGTGGTACGCCTCGCCGTATTACATCGCGCAAGAAGGCAAGATCTCGGCGCGGCGAGACTGATCCGGGTTAGCGTAGCGGCACACAAACCGATCGAGCTTTCTTGGTGTCGAGTAGCCCCGGTCCGAACTGGCCGTTGGTGTAGATCCCCGACAGGCGCGCGTGTTTGGGTTCGTCCCCGGTCAGCTTGACCTTGTAGCAGAGCAGCCCGCCATCGGGATTCTTGATGCCTTCGCCATTCTTATCGACCGGCATGCACATCGCGTTGGGCCGACTGATCTTGTACCTGCGATCCTCGAACGCCGCGCTGATGCGAAGCTCCACGCCTTTCGGGAAGTACTTGGGCGTTCCCGTAGTGGTGCGTGCCTTGTAGCACTTGTAGTGATCGACCAGATGACTTCCAGTGTCGGGCGCCGCCACTTCGACGTTCGGATCCATTGCCGTCGGCACCAGCAGTTGCTCCGGGCGGCCCGTGTCCATGAAGATCGGACCGAGCGCCTCGACGAAAACGCCTCTCTGCCGCGTGTGCGGCGGCGTACCGTCCGTTTCGCGGATGGAGTACGCCTGCAGATGTGTAACCTCGTCCGTTACCGCGGAGCCGTCTACAGAGGCAGGCAGACAGATCGTCTCGGGCCGCCGCACCGTATAGGGCCCCGGCGGATCGAACTCGTCATCAAGGGTGACCTCTAGCCGTACGAAACGCTCACCCTCGCGGCTCTCCTTTGCCTGGTAGCAGATGAAGGAGTCAACCGGGTCGAATGCCTCCTGGTCCTCGGAGAGCATTGTGCACCGCAAGTCGGCGCCATCAACTGCTCCGTCACCGTCGTTGTCGATCCCGTCATCGCACTCAGGATCCTCCATGTCCTGGCTAATACCGGCACAGCCGGGGTCTTGACCGAAATCGATCAGACCGTCGCCGTCGTTGTCGATGCCGTCGGAGCACAACGGAGACTCGGCCGTCCCCGGCGAGCCCCCGGCGAAGGCGCCGGCTCTCCAGTTCGAGGCCAGCGACCATGCGTCATTGTCGGCGCCGGTGTCGAGCGCAACGAGAGAATATGCGCCGCCATCGGTGTCCGGATACCAACCGTCGTCGTAGGTGAAACTCTGGATGGGTTGCCCGTCGGCCGCCGCCATGCGGACGCGCTCTCCGGCGTTGCCGAGGCGACCCGAATACTGACCGGCGACCGGTAGACTCGATCCGTAGCGTGACTCAAAGGCAGCCGGATTGCTCACGATCAGGACGTGCCCACCGGGGTTGAGCGTCCAGGCGGGAAAGGCGAAGCCGATCCCGTCGGTGAAGGCGATTCCGGCCAAGTCGATCGGCGTCGCCCCGATGTTCGTCAGCTCGACGAACTCGAAGTCTTCATCGCTGAACGGGCTCTCCGGCGGCGGGTCGGACGGATGGTACATCAGCTCGCTTACGCGAAGCGAGACCTCCACCGCGAATGTCGTCTTGTTGAGAGCGCTCCACCGGCCATCCGTATAGGCGCGCGACTTCACTGTCGTCGTGCCGGACAGTATGACCGGCGCAGAGAAGGTGAGCGCGCCGGGCGAAACGGCCCCTCCGGAAAGGCGAGGATCGATTCCGTCGAGAGTGTAGTAGATCGCGCCGTCCGGTGCGCTAATCGCCAGCTCGAAGGCCGGCGGGATGAAACCTCCGTGTTGAGAGAACGCCGGCGCTGCCAAGTTCGGATAGAGTCCTATGTCGCGTAACTGGTCGAGCACGATTGCCGTTCGGCGCGGGAAGTACTTGAGCCTCAACCACTCGAGCTCGGTCAGCCACTCCTTGTCTCGGGTAATGGGTGAACCGGCATCGGCGTCGCCCCAGCGAGCCGACTCGCCAACGATGGCGCGGTCTATCTCGGCGGCTCGCGCGAGGAGCCGGTCTCGCGCAGCAGCCTCCGTCAACGCCCCGCCGTTGAAGAAATGGCGATGAACGTGATCGCCGAACAGCATCCGGAATTCGGCATTGTCACGCAGCGCCGCGTAAAACATCGATGGGCGGTTCTGGTTGGCTATAGTGGTCCGCTTTGTCTTCACCGAGACCATGCTCTGCTCGGAATCCCAGCTGAAGAACTTGAAGCCCTCTCCGGGGGCCCGTCTACGAGCCGCATACCAGTTGTTGCCATCCCAGTCGGTAGTACCGGCGTGAATGTTTGCGATGAAATAGTCGATGAGATTTGGAACATCGATGTAATTCTGGATGGCGGCGTATGCTCCAGGGGTTTCCAAACCGGCCTCGGCAACCGCCCGAGCGTCGTCCCAGACGTCGCGGCTGCCGTTTACTACTTCGAAGGGGTGTTTGAGGACGTCCCATTCATCTTTGCTGCCGCCCATGTGGGCAGAAGTGAAGGACTCGTCGGGCTTCTCGACGGCGTTGTAAAGCCCCCAGTACAGGCCGTTCAGGTAGAGGTGGACGAAGATTCCCCGTGAGGCCGGTCTTCCCATGGCCAGCTGCGTGTCGCGCACCCATTGATCGCGGATGTAGGTCCCGCGCTTGCTGCCCACACTCCATGCCTTCTCGCTGCTGGCGCGTAGACGGATCTTGTCGAAGCTGGTTACCGATGACGGGCCGAAAAGCGGGTAGTCGAGCTTTGCCGGTCCGTACATCGACTTGAACGCCAGCCGGAAAGATTTCTTACGGTTTAGCGCACGGCTGAGATCGCCTTGGATGCGTGTGCCGCAGTTTATCTGGAAGCCCTCTCTGTCGTCCGCAAAGATCAGCTCGGCAGATACCGGGCGCTCCCATTCGATGCCGGTTTGGCCGGGGTGGTTATATATGCCGGTCGTCTCGTCGAAAAGGTCGTCCAGGTCCATGACCATGGACAGGGTCGGAATGTCGCGGAGATCGTCCTTCAAGGTGGAGGCATAGAGAGGATCGCCCACCACCTCCGCGTCCATCTCGTAGTCGGCCGCCCAGTTGTCGGGCAACCCGGCGCCGGTCTGGACGAGAACGTCGTCGAGGAAGATATAGGTGTGGGTGACCGACGGAGTCGGGTCCAGATCGCCGGAGAAGCCGGCAGCGCGCAAGGTCGTCGTGGTGCTTATCGGAATCGGCGCGCTGTAGAGCTGTCCGGTTGCCGGTGTCGGCTCGCGACCGTTCAGAGTGTAGTAGATCTCCGCGCTCGAAGTGGCGGTGCCTATTGAGACGGAGATCGGCAGATCGAAGAAGCCACGCTCGGTGCTGAAGACGAGTTCTTCCACGGTACCGCAGCTGCCGCTCTCGTCGTTGGCCGCGCCCGGGGTCGGATCGAGAAAGCAGCGCTCACCGGCCAGATCGGCCTCCAGCCCGTAGGAGACATCGACGGTCTGCGGTGGAAACTCTGGCGCATACTCGTGCTCGACGGTTGCTGCGTCCGCACGAACCAGCGCCAGATACTCGCCCGCCGCAGACAGCTTGAAGTTGGTGTGTAGCTCGGCGCCCTCACTTGCGCGATCTTTGTCCGAGGCAAAGACGAGCAGATAGCCGCCTGGCGAGACAGGAGTCGCGGGGAACTGCCATTTCGTCAGCGTGGCGGCGTCGTCGCTCAGATACCAGCCGTTCAGGTCGACCGCGGACCCGCCCGCATTGTAGATCTCCAGCCAGTCGGGGTAGTCACCGTCCTGGTCGGCAACCGTCGTATCGTTCACCGCCATCAACTCGGTGATGTAGAGCTGTGCCGGAGCAGCGGCAGGCAGAAACAGGATTACAAAAATCGGCGTAAGCAGGTGCCGCACGATTCTGGGCATGGAAGACTTCCCCTCACGGTCTAATCCCGGGATGCGCAAGCAGCTTACCAACGGGCTCGAAGGGTCGTCAAGGGAAAACCGGACAACAACTGGGCGACGCGTGCGCCCTTCACCTGATAATCGCCGGCGGTGCCGCGCACTTGGTTCGCAGGCGAGCTGATTCCCGGGCCGAACGGATCGAATCTGTCGAGTACTGTAGAGTAGCCCCGGCCCGTCACCGAGCCGAGGCCCTCAACAGATCCGGACACGGAGACTGCCACCATCCGGCTCTTCCGCCAATGCGTCTCGTGTCTACACTCCCCGGATTTGAACCGCTCCGTTCGGCATTCACGGGTTGCCAGTCAGCACGGGGATTAGACGGACATCTGTTCCTGGACGCTACGGGTAGTCCGGGCTAGCTGAACGTCGGGTTTGGCTCCGAGCTCACGATCCACATGGCGAAATAGTTCGAGGGGCCGCCGTAGGCCTGGCCGAGGGCGACGCGCGCGCCCTCCACTTGGTAGTCGCCGGCGGTGCCGCGCACCTGGTTCGCGGGCTCCAGGAGGCGGAGCATTCCCGAGGCGCCGATCGGGTTGGAGCAGAGCACGCCGCCCGACATGTTTACCGGGAAGTCCCCGCCGATCTCGGTGGCGCCCGAGTCTACCATCTTCCAGCCCTCGCCCTCCGGACAGATCAGGTGGCCTTCGAGCCACATGGGCTCGAACCAGCTAAAAGGGACGTAGAGTTCGGCGCAGTCGATCTGTCGTCGCGGGTCGGTGATGCCGGCCTTCTTGTACAGGGCCTTTGCGCACTCCACACCCGCCACCGGCCTTATCGGGTCGCGACCGGGGAACACGCCGAGCTCGGTCCGCTTCGCGTGAGCAATCACCCAGGCAGGAGGCCGTGGCGCGCGCTTGGCGCCCGCGGCGTTGGTCATCACCATGGCCGCCGCACCGTCGGAGGAGGGGCACACCTCGAGGAAATGGATGGGATCCCAGATCATGGGACTTGCCTCCACGTCTTCGATCGTGATGTCCGCCTGACTGATATGCGCGCAGGGGTTCTTGGCCCCGTTCCTGCGATCCTTGGCCGCAACCTTCCAACCGATATGATCCGGCGCACCACTCCTGCGCATGTAGTTGCGGATCCACGGAGCAAAGGAACCGCCGGCGCCCGCGCCGCCGCTGCGGCCGCCAGTAAGCGCCCACATGAAGTTGCCGTCGCTCTGTTTCTCGTAGGCCACGGTTAGCACCGTGTCGTACATGCCACTCTCGATGAGCGTCGATGCGCTAATGGCCGTGGAGCCGCCCACCGAGCCGGCGGTATGCACGCGGTGGATGGGCTTACCGACGGCAGCCAGAGCGTCACAGAGTGAAAGCTCGGGCATGATCACGCCCTCGAGCGCGTCGGGGGCCTTGCCGATCACGATGGCGTCGATATCCGCGAACGTGAGATCCGCATCCTCGAGTGCGCGTAGCGCAGCCTCGCGAACGAGACCGTCCATCGTGACGGGGAGACAGGTCGCATACTTGGTCTGTCCGATTCCAACGACGGCGCAACGTTCGGCCATCAGGCGTCTCCTTCCAGAATGCAGAGCAGGTTTTGCTGCAGGGCGGGGCCGCTGGTTGCATGAGCGAGGCCACGGCCCGCCTCACCGTTGCGGATGCGGCGCGCGACCTCGACGACGCGCGTGAGACCGGTTGCCATTACCGGGTGCCCGCAGAGTGGACCGCCGGAGGGGTTGACCTTGGTGCCGCCATCAAGTTCGAGCGCCTGTCGCAGCACGATCTCCTCGGGGCTGTAGCGAACGCAGAGCTCGGCCACGTCGAGGGACCCCGCATCGAGGCCCAGACTGCTGGCAGCGATGCGAGACGACGGCGAGTCCGAAAGGTCGCGCAGGCCCAGGTGGTGAGATTCGATGCGGTGGTCGATGCCGCGGATCCAAATCGGCCGTTTGCAAAGCTCCCGTGCGCGGTCGCCGCGCGCGATGAGCACGGCGGAGGCACCGTCGGAGATCGGCGGCAGGTCGTGCTTGCGAAGCGGCGAGGCGTAGTACGGTTCGGCAAGCAGGGTATCGACGGAGACGTCCTTGGCGACCTGCGCATTGGGATTAGAGAGCCCGTCGCGCCGGCTTCGCGAGACGACCTCGGCAAAGTCGCGCTCCGTGGCCTTTCCGGAATCGAGCAACGCGCGGGCCTGAAGCCCCGCGACGGAGACCGGATCGAGACCGAGCGGTGCGCCAAAGTAAGGATCGGTCTGCAGAGGGAAGATCTCGCGCGGCGTGCCCGGCGACGATTTGCCGGAGCTCACGATCAACGCGGAATCGATGTCGCCCATCCGGAGACGCACGAAAGCCTCGAAGAGCGCCCAGGCCCCGTCCATCTCGACGTGGGATTCGTAGACCGGCGGCCAGGCCCCATAGCCGTCCACGTTGGAAA
>PIVZ01000266.1 GCA_003354045.1 bacterium | reverse complement strand
GATCTGGGGTCAAAGTGAGATCCATTCCCGTCATCGTCAAAACCGGGAATCCCGTCTGCTTCTTGACTGTTTGTCCATATAGCATCAGCAAGATCAGGATGAGTCAGGTCGACCCCGAGGTCCAGGATACCGATATGATTGCAGCTATCATGGAATTAAAAGCAAAAGAGGTCGCCTATCAAGCCGCCCTGTCAGCCGTCCAATTCCAGCTCGGCGGCATGGGTTTTTCCGACTTCGTCACACGCACGATGGTGATGCTCAAGGGGCTCGAAGAGAGCCAGTACGAGCGTATCGCCGAGGAGGTTTACAAGGAGAGCATCGCGACCGAGATCTACCCGGAGGCGCGCGCGCTGGTCCGCGCCCACCAGGCCAAGGGCCATACCGTGGCGGTGGTCTCCTCGGCCACCCGCTACCAGATCGCGCCCGTGGCTCGCGACCTCGAGATCGAGCACATGATGTGCACCGGGATCGAGGTGAAAGACGGCCGCTTCACGGGAGAGCTGTGCCATCCGACCTGCTACGGTGAGGGCAAGGCGACGGTCGCGCGCGAGTTCGCGGAGGCCCACGGGGTCGATCTGGTCGAGAGCTATTTCTACACGGACAGCCACGACGACCTGCCGCTGCTGGAGATCGTCGGACGTCCGCGGCCCGTCAATCCCAACCGGCGCCTGGCCTCGATAGCGGCCAAGCGCGGCTGGCCGCAGCGCACCTTCGGCGGCCGCGGCACACCGAGCGCCGTGGACGTGGTGCGCACGGCGCTCGCCGTCGGTAGCATAATCCCCTCCTTCGCCCTCGGGCTGCCGGCTGCAATCCTCGACGGCGATCTGCGCCAGACCATGAACCTCACGGCAACCACCTGGGGAGAGCTGGGAAGCGCGTTGGCAGGCCTACATGTAAGCGTGGACGGCGAGCAGCACCTGTGGTCCGAGCGGCCTGCCGTCTTCATCTTCAACCACCAGAGCAACATCGACTCGCTGCTTCTCTGCAAGCTGCTCAGGCGCGACTTCGTCGGTATCGGCAAGCAGGAGATCCGCAACTATCCGGTGATGGGCCGGGTTTTTGCGCTGGCCGGCACCATCTTCATAGACCGTTTCGACCGCGTCGAGGCGGTAAAGGCCCTCGAACCGGCCGTCGAGGCACTACGCAAGGGCCTCTCGATCGCCATCGCTCCGGAGGGCACAAGAAGCCTCACCCCACGCCTGGGGCGATTCAAGAAGGGCGCCTTCCACATCGCGATGGCGGCCGGCGTGCCCGTCATCCCGATCGTGTTTCACAACACGCTCGATGCCATGCCCAAGTACTCCTTGTTCATCCGTCCGGCCCCGGTCCAGGTAACCGTGCTCGAGCCCGTGCGCACAGAGGACTGGAAACCCGAAGACCTCAACAAGCACATCAACGAGGTGCGCGACCTCTATCTCGAAACCCTCGGCTACTGACCCGGCCAAGCCCCGATCGACGGCGCCACAGGTGCCAGGCAGCGCGAGGCTGCCAGCATCACGGCGGCGGTCGCCGCCGTGATCCCTGCCACCGCGAAGGCAACGGGATAGCCGAGCGCCTCCGCGGTCATGCCGAGAGCGGCCGAGCCGCCCCAGGCGCCGATGTTGAAGGCCGTTATCACGATGGTCATCGTGCGCCCGCGCTCGCTCGGCCGCGCACGCGATAGTGCCAGCGCAGTGAGAGCCGGGAACAGCGCACCGTGGGCAAGCCCGAAGATGAGGCCCGTTACTTCGAGCAACTCCGGCCTGAGGCCCGTGACCGAGAGAACAACCGAGGCGTACAGGCACAAAGCCCCGATGGCCACTCGGCGCAGGCCGAGCCGGTCGGGCAGCCAGCCGAAGCCGACGCGCACCGTGGTCGCGGCCAGCGCGTAGGCGACGAAGAAGCCGCCCACCTCCGTGCGGCCGAGCTCCATCGCAAAGGGCTGCAAGAACTGGAACATGGCGCCGAAGGCAACCGCCGAGAGTCCGACGACGAGCGCCAGAGCCTGTGAGTCCCTGCGGCCGAGCAAGTCGAGCAGCGTGGCCGACGAAGCATCATGGCCATCGCCCCGGTGATTCTCGCGCACCGTGGTGACGAGCAAGCACGAGGCCGCAGCGCCGGCGGCTGCGAGCACGAAGGTCGGCCGCCAGCCGACGGCAGCCGCTAGTGGCTCTGCAATCGCCGGGGCAATGGCGTTCATGACGAGCATGCTCGCACCGGAAAGGCCCACCGCCTCGCTCAGGCGCGAAGCCGGAACGATCTCGGACACGAGCGTGGGCACGGCCGCCAGGACGAGAGTAAACGCGACTCCCTGAACCAATCGCAGCGCGTACAGATAAGCGCCGACCTCATCCACGGCGATGAAGCCGACGGAGGCCACCGCCATGACCAGCGCACCGGCACCCATGAAGCGGCGTCGTGGAATGCGGTCAATCCACAGGCCTACCAAGGGACTGACGCCCACGGCCGCGAGCCCGAAGACCCCGGCCACGATGCCTATGTCGGCGGGACCCGCACCCAGAACCGTGACCATGAACTTCGGCAGCAGGATGAAGCTCGAGAATGCAAAGCCGAAGGCGCTGCCTGCGACCAGCACCTTGACGAAGTCGAGCGTCCACAGTGGCTCGGTAGCCGCGGCGCGGCTGTGCCTGGACGACGAAACTGCCGATAGTTCTCTACGAAGTGTTCTGCGCGCGAGCATTTCCTCTCTCCAAGCCCGCGGTGCGGTGGGAGAGAGGAAGTACGTGTGAGACCTTCAACCCTCCTGCCGCGACCGGCGGGAGGGTTGACGTTTGTCCGACTGCTAGCTCGAGACAGACCTCAACGCTCCCGCGTACCGGGCCGGCACGCGCTTATGGAGCCACGAGGTCGCAATCGTCGAGAAGCAGTTCATGACCGGACCTTTGTAGACGCGACCACCGCCGCCGTCAACGGCGGTGGCGGTCGATCGCGGTGCGGGGCGGGACGAGGCTTCCCGGCGCCGCAGCGTTGTTTGAGAGTTCAGCTGTCCCTAGCTTCCGAATCCGAAGCCGGGCCTCTTCTCGCCACTGTTGCCCAGTTCCGCGAACTGGTGGATCCCGGGCTCTCCGGCTGTGCCGTCTACACCACCGGCCGGCGACTTGAGCCTGATCGAGAGAATGGCGGTCACCGTGCAAGGCGGCAGCATGGCGCCCAGACCAAGGGGCACCACAGACTGTTCGGTGGCGCTGAACTTGGCCTTGATCCGCCCTTTCTTCGGGGTCGGTAACAAGTACTCCACGCGCGCCGGGACAGGAGTCATGTCGCCCGATACGGAATCGTTCAGTGACACCTTCGTCTGAATCGCCAGCACCCAGCCGTCATCCCGCGTGCCATCGATGAGGGTCGTCCCATCCCGGTGCACGATGCCCTTGCACTTCAGCTGGATGGTGTTGTCGTAGCAGGGCTGCGGCGGAAGGCCGAGAGACGCCCCGTCCGAGGATCTCAGCTTCGAGCAATCCGTAAGGACCTTGCCCGTGATCTTGACGGTGCAGGCACCATTGTCGTTGAACTCGTACTCGGGGTAGCTGTAGTAGTAGTAGCGCCAGACGAACACCTGCGCCGGCTTTGCAATTACCGGACTACAGGCCGGAAGACCGGTACTAGTGGCATTGTTGGGATGCTTGACCAGAGTCAGAGGCCAAGACGAAGGACACCCAACGAACGTCCGGATCATACCGGACTGAAACCGCTGGGACTTCCTGGCATTGAAATCACACTGGGCCGACGCACTCCCGGCCGCGAAGCCGATCAGCGCGACGGTCATTAGCGGCAGAACAAACCTTCTCATTCTTCTGAATCTCCTCGCCGGTTGGAATGTCTGGGGCGTGGTCTGTTTCGTATGAATGAACCGATACCGACCCACCATGAGCATTGTCAATGGCAATATCGTAAGCGAGCCGCCCATATGTGAGCCAGCTCACAAACATTAGCCATGTTCTTGCTGGTGACCGCCGTACAGCGTTCCCAAGAAAGGTTGCGGCCTTGGCTTGGTCGCAGGCCTTGAACCGGTCGCAGCGCATACAGCTGCACGCGCAGTTCCTCGACGACCGCGAAGCCGACGGAGGCCACACGTCAGGTCGACCCTCTTCGTGAAGCATCGCAGCGGCTGGGCGGCCGATTGTGAACAGGCAATGATCATTCAGTCATTGGCAGTCGCACCTCTACCGCCTAGCCTCGCCCCATGAAGTCGGACGATGTTGTACCAGCGGCGCTGGCAGTGCCGGCCGCGCCG
Organism: bacterium; assembly: GCA_003354045.1. GTDB lineage: Bacteria > Desulfobacterota > Binatia > UBA1149 > CAITLU01 > PIVZ01. Next base: position 2,362 of record PIVZ01000266.1, on the reverse strand, counting down.
AGCGGCAAGCTAGCCTGCGAATTGCCGTGCAGCCGGGGTGAGCTCCGCGAGTACGGAGCCGCGGGAACCCGTGGCGCGAAAATCGTTGCTGTCAAAGGGACTTGTAACGTTGTCGCCATTCGTCTAATGTAAGGATTCATTACTTTCGGAAAGTAAGCCCATGCTCGCCAAGATCACAGCCAAGAATCAACTGACCCTGCCGAAGCGCGTGACCGAAGCCGTCGGGGCAACCGACTACTTTCAAGTGGAGACACGCAACGGCCAGATCATCCTGACACCGGTGCGCATCCAGCGCGCCGGCATAGTGCGCGCCAAGCTCGCGGAGCTCGACATCAGCGAGCAAGACGTCACCGACGCCGTCGCCTGGGCGCGCCGTGGCGCAGAGCCGACCGCTACGCGGCGCGGTTGATCGGGCGCGGTCGCGTGTCCGCGCGCTTACGCCGCCCTCCGCGCGTTGTGGTCGACACAAACCTCGTGTTGTCCGCGCTGGTATTCGATGGAGCCGTGACAAGCGCTCTGCGCAACGCGTGGCAGCAAGACCACTGCATCCCGCTCGTGTCGAGCGCCACGGCGGCCGAGTTCATCCGCGTGCTGGCCTACCCCAAGTTCAAGCTGACGCCTGCCGAGCAAGAAGAATTGCTGGCAGACTACCTGCCGTGGTGCACTACCGTCCTCATCCCCGACCCGCCGCCGGTTACGCCGACGTGTCGCGATCCCTACGACCAGCCGTTTCTCGAGCTCGCGCTTGCAGGTAAGGCGGACTTTCTCGTCACTGGAGACGCAGACCTGCATGAGATGGCCGCTACGTTCGGCTGCCCAATCGTGACCGCAGCGGTCTTCCTTGAATCGCTGGGCACCCACTGACCCACGACCTGGGTCACGCCGAGCGTTCTCGGAGATTAGGCATACAAGCTCTTGACCGCCATGCCGGCCAACGGACGCTTACGTGTCGGATCTCATCGCTCGTGAAGAAACGCCGAACGGCAAACCTGCGTTCAGGTGTTGACGACGTTGATAGGCGAGCCCTCGAGGAACGCGCGTACATTGGCCACGGTGATCTGCATCAGGCGGCGGCGTGCCGACAGGGCGGCCCAGGCGATGTGGGGAGTGATCAGGCAATTGCGCGCTGCAAGCAGCGGGTTGTCGGGGTGAATCGGCTCGGTGCTGGCCACGTCTACGGCGGCGCCGGCCAGGCGTCCTTCTCGCAGTGCACCGGCGAGCGCAGCCTCGTCCACCAGACCGCCGCGCGCGGTGTTTATGAGATAGGCGCCCGGCTTCATGCGGGCGATGAGCACATCATCGACGAAGCCGGCGTTCTCCTCGGTCTGCGGGCAATGGAGGCTTACGACGTCGGCGCGTGCGAATATCTCGTCGATCTCCGCCCATTCGAAGGCGGCCGTGCCGGGAGGAAACCTGCGCGAGGGGCTGTAGGCGAGGACGCTCATGCCGAAAGCGCGGGCGAGCTCGGCCACGCGCATACCGATGCGGCCGACGCCGACGATACCAAGCGCCAGGCCCGCAAGCTCGGTGAGCGGGCGCTGCCAGAAACAGAAATCCGGCGCTGCGGTCCACTTACCCGCCTTCACGGCAGTGTCGTGCTCGCCCACACCGTTGGCGAGTTCCAGGATGAGCGCAAAGACGTGCTGGGCCACCGCGTCCGTGGCGTACTCGGGAACGTTGGAGACGGGAATGCCACGCTCGCGTGCAGCTTCGACGTCAACCACGTTGTAGCCGGTGGCGAGCACAGAGATGAAGCCGAGACTCGGTAGGTTCTGGATGGTTGTACGGTCGAGCGGCGTCTTGTTGGTCAGTAGGATGTGGGCGCCGGCCGCGCGTGCCTGGATCTCATCTGCCGGCGTCCTGTCGTGGACCTCCAGCTCGCCGAGACCTGCCAGCTCGTCCCACGGGTTGTCCCCCGGGTTCAAGGTGGCCCCGTCGAGGACCACCATTTTAACGTCTCCGCCGTTGTGCTTAGCTCGGACCATGCGACCGGGCCTTTATCTACAAAAGCGGGGGCGCTAGGCAACCCCGCGTCCCTCGCAAAGGAAAGGATCGACCATGCCACTTTCACCGATAGAACTCGCTGGCCTCGAAAAGAAGGGCATCGGCCTCAACCGTCCGGAAGACGTCGTTGTGAGTCGCGACGGGCGCGTCTGGGCGGCAGACAAGGCCAGTGCCTGCGCGGAAATTCTCCCCGACGGAAGCCTGCGCCGTGAGTCGGCCAAAGCAGGTATCCCGGCAATCATCTACGAAGCTGGCGAGCCGTTTAGGTTTCAGGAAGATGAAATCGAACAGCTGTTTAATCCATTTTTCACAACCAAAGCGGATGGCAGCGGACTCGGTTTATCTGTGGTCCACGGCA
>PIVZ01000265.1 GCA_003354045.1 bacterium | reverse complement strand
GGGCTTAGACGGACAGGCGCTCTCGGAGTTCTTCAGGGCGGCCGGCGCGACCGTCTTCGGGATGGTCAATCTGTTCTCCGGCGGCGCTCTGGAGCGCTACTCGATCTTTGCGCTGGGGATCATGCCGTCCATTTCCGCCTCCATCATTCTCCAGCTGATGACGATGGTCATCCCCTACCTGGAGGCCCTCAAGAAGGAGGGTGAGCAGGGGCGCAAGAAGATAACGCAATACACACGCTACGGAACCGTGGTGCTGGCCACTATCCAGGGCCTGTTCATCTCGCTCGGTCTCGAGCAGATACAGGCGCCGGGGGGCGGCAGCGTGGTGTTCGATCCCGGCTGGCCGTTTCGCTTGATGACGATCATCACGCTCACCTCCGGGACGGTGTTCATCATGTGGCTCGGCGAGCAGATCTCCGAGCGCGGACTCGGCAACGGTATCAGCCTCATAATCTTCGCCGGTATCGTCGCGGCCCTTCCCTCGGCGATCACCGGTACCTCCGAGTACGTCCGCCAAGGCGAGCTCGGGGTTTTGGTTCTGGCCTTCCTCGGCGCCGTGATGATCTTGACCGTGGGCGTAATCATTTTCGTTGAGCGCGGTCAGCGTCGTATCCCGGTGCAGTATGCCAAGAGGGTGGTGGGCCGCAAGATGATGGGGGGGCAGGCCACGCACCTGCCCCTGAAGGTCAACATGGCGGGCGTGATCCCGCCGATCTTCGCCTCATCACTGTTGATCTTTCCGGGCACCATCGCGCAGTTCGTCCAGCATCCGGTGTTCCAGAAAGTGTCGAATGCCCTGCAGCCCGACAGTATTGTCTATAACCTGGTCTACGTAGGGGCGATAATCTTCTTCTGCTACTTCTACACGGCCGTTACCTTCAATCCCGCAGACGTTGCCGAGAACCTGCAGAAACAGGGAGGGTTCATCCCCGGCATCCGGCCCGGCAAGCGCACGGCCGAGCACATCGACCGGATCCTCACCAGGCTCACCCTGGGAGGGGCTATCTATGTTTCGGCGGTCTGTGTGTTGCCCACCTTCCTGATTGCGCAGTTCAACGTGCCGTTTTTCTTCGGCGGTACAGCTTTGCTGATCGTTGTGGGTGTGGCGATCGATACGGTTGCACAGATGCAAGCGCATCTCATTCAGCGCAACTACGAAGGGTTCATGAAGAAGGGCAAGCTACGGGGGCGCAGCTAGCCGGCCATGAAGATCGCACTACTAGGTCCGCCGGGCTCCGGCAAGGGAACGCAGGGGGCGATGCTCAGGGAGTCGTTCTCGATTCCTCACATTTCTTCGGGCGATCTCCTGCGCGCGGCCGTCGAGGCGGGAAGCGAGCTAGGCGATCAGGCCAAGGGCTACATGGACAAGGGGCAGCTGGTTCCTTCCGAGCTGGTGATCGGCATGATCCGCGAGCGCGTGGCCGAGAACGACTGTACCGGCGGTTACCTGCTCGATGGGTTCCCGCGTACCGTAGAGCAGGCCGAGAAACTCGAATCCATGGTCGGAGCGAATGGGCACGCCGTGGACCACGTAGTTGCCTTGGAGGTCGAGGAGGACAAGGTGGTCGAGCGGCTCTCCGGGCGACGCAGCTGCCCTGAGTGCGGCCGCCTGTATCACGTCTCCTTCCAGCCGCCGCGAAGCGATGGGATCTGTGACGACTGCGGTGCGGAGTTGATGATTCGGGACGACGACAGGGAAGAAACGATCAGGAAACGCCTCGAAGTTTATCGCCGGCAGACCGCGCCACTGCTGGACTTCTACGAGAAGGCGGCAATCTTGCGGATCGTCGATGGGGACGCCGCTCCGGCCGAGGTGGCCGAGCAAGTTCTTGCGGCAGTGCGTGAGGAAGATGATTGAGCTCAAGTCCCCCGTGGAAATAGAAGCCATGCGTAAAGCCGCACAAATAACGGCGGAAATTCTCGCCGAGGTGAGCGAGAAGGTTCGACCGGGAGTGACGACCGCTGACCTCGACCGCGAGGCCGAGAGGCTCATCTCGCGGGCCGGCGCGCGTTCGGCCTTCAAGGGCTATCAGGTCGGTGATGCCACTTTCCCGGCGGTGTTGTGCACGTCGGTAAACGACGAGATCGTCCACGGCATCCCTTCCGAGAAACAAGCGCTGCGCGATGGTGACATAGTCGGCCTCGATTTCGGTGTGGAGTACGAAGGATTTTACGGTGACTATGCCGTGACCGTCCCCGTGGGGTCGGTTGACGTGGAATCGAGCAGTCTGATGAAGGTCACCGAGCACTGCCTGTATGCGGGACTCGAACATTTCCGGGCTGGAGAGCGTCTTGGCGACGTAGGGGCGGCCGTCCAGGCGGTGGCCGAATCCGAAGGCTTCTCAGTGGTTCGCGATTTCGTCGGCCACGGCATAGGGCGTGCCCTTCACGAGGACCCTCAGGTGCCGAACTTCGGTAAGGCGGGGCGAGGCCGCACTCTCAAGGTCGGGATGGTGTTGGCGATCGAGCCGATGATCAATGCCGGAGCCCCCGGCGTGGTGATCGATGGTGACGGCTGGACGGCGCGGACGACTGACACCAGGCGCTCCGCCCACTTCGAACACACCGTGGCGATAACGAAAAACGGCCCCGACATTTTGACGAAGCTTTGAGCTGGAGACGACGATGAAAGTCAGAGCATCGGTTAAGCGGATTTGCAGAGACTGCAAAATAATAAAGAGGCACGGCAGCGTACGCGTCGTGTGCAAGAATCCCAGGCACAAGCAGCGCCAGGGGTAGAGGTGAGTCATGGCTAGAATCGCCGGTGTAGATCTGCCGCACAACAAGCGGATGGAAATCGCGCTGACATACATTTACGGAATCGGTCGCACGTCTGCTCACAAGGTGCTCGACGAGGCTGGCGTCGCCCATGGCAGAAACAGCGACGAGCTGACGGATGCCGAGATCAACGCGATTCGTGGCGCTTTGGATTCCGGCTACAAGATCGAAGGTGACCTGAGGCGCGACGTGGCCGGCAATATCAAGCGGTTGATGGATCTCGGCTGTTACCGCGGGTTGCGCCACCGCCGTGGCCTGCCTGTACGCGGACAGCGCACGCACACCAATGCGCGCACGCGCAAGGGGCCGAGACAGGCCATTGCCGGCAAGAAGAAGACGGCGAAGAAGTAGGTCAGGAGAGCATTAGTATGGCTACCAAGCAGTCAGGCGGAACCGCCCGCCGCAAGAAGTCGAAGCGCACCGTGCCCGAGGGGGTCGCGCATATCCACGCGACCTTCAACAACACGATGATCACGATAGCGGACCCGAAAGGCAACGTCGTGGCCTGGGCAAGCGCAGGCCAGGCCGGCTTCAAAGGATCACGAAAGGGCACGCCTTTTGCGGCTCAGCAGGCCGCTGATCGTGCGGCGCGAACGGCGATCGATATGGGGATGCGCTCTGTGACCGTGCTGGTAAGGGGACCGGGAGCGGGCCGTGAATCGGCCGTGCGTGCTCTCGGCGCCGCCGGCTTCCAGGTGCTGGCGATCCGCGACGTGACTCCGATCCCGCACAACGGTTGCCGGCCGCCGAAGAAGCGGCGGGTATGAGGACGGAGAGCTCCGGAAAACGCGAATTCGCAAGTAGAGGTTAGGAAAGCGACGATATGGCAAGGTATACGGATCCGGTCTGCAGACTGTGCCGACGTGAGGGCGTAAAGCTCTTTCTGAAGGGCGAGCGCTGCTACACCGACAAGTGCGCAATTGAGCGCCGCAACTACCCGCCCGGGCAGCATGGCCAGGGGCGCCGCCGAAAGGTGTCGGAGTACGCGGTGCAATTGCGCGAGAAACAACGGTTGCGCCGCATGTACGGGCTCTTGGAGAAGCAGTTCCATCGGTACTTCGAGATGGCCGAGCGTTCCAAACAGGTCACCGGCCCGGCGCTGTTGACGCTGTTGGAGCGTAGATTGGACAATATGGTGTACCGGCTTGGTATGGCTGGCTCACGCGCCGAGGCGCGTCAGTTGATTCGCCATAGGCACTTCTCGGTGAACGGCCGGCGGGTGGATATTCCATCCTACCTCACCAAGCCCGGTGACGAGATAATCATCAAGGAGCGAAGTCGCTCCAAGGATGTCTTCAAGCGAGCGATGGAGATATCCCAGCGGCGAGGGGTTCCCGAGTGGCTGGAGTTGGACCCTGCAGCGTTCACCGGCAAGGTCGTACGTCTGCCTGAGCGTGAAGACCTGACGGCACCGATTAACGAGCGTCTGGTCGTCGAGCTGTACTCGAAATAGCATTAGTGGCCTGTGAGGCTTCGCGTCCGGGTAGTGGAGGCGTTTTACATATGTTGGATAATTGGAAAGACTTGATTCGCCCGAAAATCGAAGTTCGGGAAATCAGTGAGATTTATGGGAAGTTCGAGCTCGAGCCCTTCGAGCGCGGATTCGGTACCACGATAGGCAACGCGCTCAGGCGTGTGCTGTTGTCATCGCTCAAGGGAGCGGCCATCACCGCGACCGGCATCGATGGCGTGCTACACGAGTTCTCGACCATCGACGGCGTGAGCGAGGACGTGACGGACATCGTCCTGAATCTCAAGGGCGTCCGTCTCAAGATCCACGAGGGCCAGCGTCACAGCGGGCGCCTGGAGGCCAGCGGAGAAGGCACCGTGACGGCCGGCGATATAGTCTTCGGCTCTGCCGTAGAGGTGCTCAATCCGGAGCTGCACATCGCCACCGTCGGTCCCGATGGCTCTCTGTCGATGGAGGTGACGGCCAAGCGCGGAAGTAGCTACGTGGGCGCCGATCGCAATCGAGACGAAGAGGCCCCGGTGGGCACCATCACTCTGGATGCCGCGTTCTCGCCCGTACGGCGCGTGAACTTCGTGGTCAGCAGCGCGCGAGTGGGTCAGCGTACCGACTACGACAAGCTGACGGTGGAAGTCACCACGGACGGCAGCGTGCGTCCGGATGATGCAGTGGCGATCGCCGCGCGCATCATCCAGGACCAGATGCAGGTATTCATCAACTTCGACATCGAAGAGATGGAGGCGCAAGAGGCGGTTGCGGAGCCGGAAGGCGAGGCCCTCAACGAGAACCTCTTCCGCTGTGTCGATGAGCTGGATCTTTCCGTCCGCTCGGCCAACTGTCTGCAGAATGCCGACATCAAGTACATAGGCGAGCTGGTTCAGCGTAGCGAGCAGGAGATGCTCAAGACCAAGAACTTCGGGCGTAAGTCCCTGCTCGAGATCAAAGAGCTGCTCGACGAAATGGGCCTCTCTTTGGGAATGACCATCGGTAGCTTCCCGGAGCGTGAGGCCCTCGACAAGATGCGCCTCGAACAGGACAGGTACTAGGCCATGAGACACCTCAAGCGCGTGCGTAAGCTGGGCCGTGAGTCGGCCCACCGAAAGGCGCTCATGCGCAACCTCGTCACTTCGCTCATCATGAACGAGCGTCTGACCACCACGGATGCCAAGGCCAAGGAATTGCGCAGGTACGCCGACCGCATGATCACGCTCGGCAAGAAGCAGAGTGTGGCGGCGCGACGCCGTGCACGCGCCATGGTGCGCACCGACGTCGCATTGGCGCGCTTGTTCAACGAGTTGGCTCCTCGTTTCACCGACCGTGCCGGTGGTTACACTCGCGTGGTCAAGATCGGGAACCGCCGTGGCGATGCCGCGCCGATTTCCCTGATAGAGTTTACGGAGCGGGGCGGGGCCGCCGTCGCGGGTGAGCAGGGAGCGGACAAGGACTGAGTCGGCCTCCTCGATGCGTTGCTTGGCCGTGACCGCTGCCGCGAGGCCGAAGGATGGGCAGGCGGTCGGCTGGCCACATTCCCTCGCAAAAGGTGCTGTACGCCTTTTCCCGGTGAAAAGAGGTGTTGGCGCCTCTTCTTTCCGGTTGCGGTCGTGCCATCCGGGCGGCCTGTTGAACAGGTGCCCGGCCCCTTCCGTCTAGAGGCCACGTATGGGGTCTTATCCGTTCTGAGTGTGGTGCGTTGCGGTCGGCGTCGCCAAAGAGCAATATCGATTGAGATGGGAGCGGGCGGATGAAGGTGGTGTTGAGGAGGTTGCTCGAGGAGGCGCTCGAGTGTGCATGTGAGGCCGGCGACCTCGACGTAGCCGAGATTCCCGCTTTCCAGGTGGAGATGCCGCGCGACGCGGGGCACGGGGACCTGGCGACCAACCTTGCGATGGTGCTCGCGCGCAGTGTGGGCAAGTCTCCACCGGCCATTGCCGAGAGCATCGCCCGTCATCTGCAGGCCCTCGGCACCGAGATAGCGGCAATCGAGACGGCCGGTCCCGGCTTCATCAACGTGACGTTCAGCGATGCAGCGTGGCGGACCAGGCTGCTCTCCATCACCGAGGCAGGAGACGCTTACGGCTCGCTCGACATCGGCAAGGGCCGGCGCGTGCAGGTCGAGTTTGTCTCGGCCAACCCGACCGGGCCCCTGCACATTGGTCACGGGCGGGGGGCCGCCACGGGCGACGCGTTGGCCCGCGTGCTCGAGGCTGTCGGCTACCAGGTGGACCGGGAGTACTACGTAAACGACGCCGGCGTGCAGATGGAAGTGCTCGGCCGTTCGGTGCGGGCCCGCTATCTCGAGCTGTGCGGACGCGAGGAGGCCTTTCCCGAGGACGGCTACCCCGGTGATTACATCATCG
>PIVZ01000863.1 GCA_003354045.1 bacterium | reverse complement strand
GCGAGCAAACGCTTCATTGTGGGAGCGCTGCGGGGCCTTCGCGCCCCGGGTTTTCTGAGTCTCGACCGCACGGGACCATAGTTAATGGCAGCGCCGACGCCTGCCGACGCTCGGACGCCTACCGATGCTCGGGCGTCTGCCGATGCGCGGGCGCTGGCCGATGCTCGGCCGCCCCGTGACGGGATCGCTGTTCAGCAGCGCCTCGGCGCGGCGCCCGCCCGACCACTCCACGAACTGGCTTAGCGCATCGACCTGATCGTCGTAGCGCGCGTTGGGAAAGCCCAGGAGTTCGCGGCGCAGATCACACAGCCAGGGCGCATCGGCGGGCAGGAGGTAGTTGCTCGTTTTCAGCCGGGCCGTCTGTAGCTCGAGCCGCAGTTCCTTCGACTCCTTGGGTATGATCGCAAGGACCTGTGCCCTTCGCTGGCGGCGCAGCTCCGGGATCAGACCGATGCCGGCAGCCGTCTTCTCAATCAAAACCAAATCGGCACGCCAATGGGCAAGAAGGCTCTCCGCCTTACCCTTTAACTCTGGGTAGTCGAGACGGCCGCGCCACACATCAAGCAGCCACCAGCGGCCCTCACGATACCCCCAAGTCATGCACACCGAGTAGTCCGAGGTGGGCTGCCCGGTAGCGGCCGTATCCCAACTTTGCACAACGCAGGTAAAGCCCGTGCGTGGGGGCCGTTCTTCGTACGTACCAAACCACTCCCAACGTACCCGCGCTCCTTCGGGCGCGGTGGGGTCTTGCTGGTATTGCGCGGCGAAGATGCTCGGCCCCACCTCCGAACGCAGCCTATCCAGGGTCTGCCGGTCTTGCTGCTCAGGGAACAAGACATCTCCCACGGCTCTTCGATACACCCGGTCATGTTCGATCGGGATCTCTTCGTCCTCCACCGCAACCGCCGGCAGGTTCAGTGTCGTAAAACCTCCTCTCTCCAGAAGATAACCGACCAGATCGTCCTCGTGCAGGCGTTGCTGGACGATCACGATCCGTCCCGTAGCCTGGTTCTCCAGACGCGAAAGCAAGGCGCCGTGGTAGTAGTCCTGTACCCGTGCGCGCACCTGGGGAGATCCGGCGTCGGATGCCTTCATCAAATCGTCGACCACGATCACATGAGCACCAAATCCGGTCGTGGAACTCCCTTCGGATACTCCCAGCCGCCCACCTCCCACGGTCGTTCGAAACTCGAGCATCCGGTCTCCACACGCCCCGGCCTCGGTGCCGGGGAAGAGCCGGCGGTACCAGGAGCTATCCATCACCGCGCGAAAGTCACGCGCGTGGTTCCTGGCAAGCTCGCTCCCGTAGCTGGCCACCATCACGCGCATCCCTGGATCGCGACCCAGCAGCCAAGCCGGAAGCGCCACCGAGGCGCAGATTGACTTCAGGTGTCGGGGAGGAACGGTGATCGCCAACCGCGTGGCATTCCCGGCTGCCAGCTCGGTCAGCGCGTGGCAGATAGCACGCACGTGCCAGGCCGGAATGAAACCGCCGTTTGCAACCGGTTGCACGGTCTCAAAGACCTTGCGAGTAAACGAGAAGAGGTGGGTGCGAAGCACCGCCTCGTAGATTTCCCGCGCGCTCGGCTCGGGGCTAACAGACGCATCATTTTGATTCATGATTTTTCCCC
>PIVZ01000264.1 GCA_003354045.1 bacterium | reverse complement strand
AGGATCGCCCACGTAGAGAAGGGCTCGAGGCGGCTGCTTGCTGACCTTGGTAGTCACCGCTCAGCGGTCGGCCTTGGCTCGGGCGCGCTCGGAGCGCACTCGGATCCAATCGCCGGTGGCAGAGGCCAACAGCCTCGACCGTTCGTCTTCCAGACGGGCCTCGATGGTGACACGCGTGCCTTCAGTTTCCAGAACGCGCGCACGCACCGTAAGTGGCCGGCCGATCGAGACCGGCCGCCGGTAGGTTATGTTCAAAGAGCGGGTCACCCCGTAACACTCTGCAAGATGCAGCAGCGCCCAGCCCATCGACTCATCAAGCACCGTAGCGACGATGCCACCGTGTACGAAATCCTCGTAGCCGGCATACTCCTGTCCCAACGTGACGCGTGCGAGCACGGTGTCGCCCTCGCGCTCGTAGCGCAGCCCGAGACTTATGGCGTTGTCGGCGCCACAGCCGAAACAACCGGTAAAGCTACCGTCATGCGATGGCAGTTTCTCAGCCACGAAGATCCCCTCTCTGACTCACTTCATACCGAGCGGACAGTGTCGCCGCGTCGCCGCGGTGCGCGAGCCGACCAGCGCTGCGGCCTCATCGCGCCTTCCGTCACCAATGACGGGTCTCGCCCACTTTGACCACCCAATCCTGCTCGCGGCCGCGGCCGGCCGCCTCCGAGGCGCCCATGAAGCGCTTCGGCGGTTCATCGATGGGTTCGTCGCTCAAGTCAAATGTCCCGTAGTGCATGGCCAGGCCGCGTTTTGCCTGCACCTGGTCGAGAGCCTCGACGGCTTCCTCGGGGTTGAGATGAGAGACGGCCATTATCTCCGGAGGGTCGTAGGCGCCGATCGGAACCGCGGCCAACTCGAAGGGGCCGAGACGGCGCCCGATCTCTTCGAAGCCGTGGAACATGCCGGTGTCGCCGCTGAAGTAGAAGCGGCGGTCCTCGGCCACCACGACCCATCCCGACCATAGCGAGCGGTTGTGGTCGAACAACGAGCGCCGGCTCCAGTGGCGGGCCGGCACGCAGTGGACCTCGACCGCGCCCACCCGCACCGACTGCCACCAATCGAGCTCGGTTACCGTCTCGATGCCGGCGTCCTCGAGAAACTGCGCGTTGCCGAGAGGGACGAAGAAGCGGGTCCCACCCTCGGCGAGTGCCACCAGCGTATCGATGTCGAGGTGATCGTAGTGATTGTGGGAGACGACGGCGAAGTCGATCTTCGGCAGGTCTTCCATTGCCAGCCCCGGCTCGACGAAGCGACGCGGTCCGATCGGCAGCGGACTCGCGGACTCGGACCAGGTGGGATCGGTGAGGAAACTCACGTGCCCCATCTGCACGAGCAACGTGGCGTGGCCTATCCAGGTCACCGTCGGCACCGACCCGAGTGCGTTCTCGCGCAGGAAAGCGCCGTCGTTCTCCACCCTCTCCGGTGCCCCCTCCACCGAACGAGACAGGGAGACGGCAACGCGCCGGAACAAGAAGGACATCCCCACCCCGAAGCCGACCGAGGGCGGCTTCGAGGGGTAGCCGGGGTTCGCGTAGCCGGAGTCCGTGTGGTGGGGCGGTGGATGCTTCTCGGCGGCCGCCTCTTGCTCGGACCCCGGTGTGTTTGCCGCTTCGCTCATGACAGGGCCCCACCCTGCCAGCACCGTCATTCCGATTACAGCCGCACCGAGCAGCGCCGGGAGGATGTTCGCACCCGCGCGCGCGTGGGTCCGCGGTGCATCGCACGGCACGGCAACGTCGCCGACTTCAGTCAGCGGTGCGCGCCGTAGCACCCCCGAGATGCCATGAAACCCTTGCCATTTGGCCCACTTATCCATCGAGAGCTTGCGTGCATAAGAGGTTCGCATCAAAAACTGGAACGTGTTCTAACTTCTCGCGTGAACGCCCGGGCGCGACGCATAGTAGCCACCGCCATCGAGCTGGCGGAGAAAGGAGGCTTCGAGGCCGTCAGGCTGCGCGACGTAGCTGCCGATGCGGACGTCGCCCTGGGTACACTGTACAGATACTTCCGGAGCAAGGAAGACCTTCTCATCGCCGCCCTCGCAATGGAAGTCGAGCAGCTCGAAAGCCGCCTGCAGGGGCGCCCCCCCGTTGGTGAGACGCCGCGCGACCGGGTGTCGGCTTTCTTCAAAGGCGCAACGAAGGGCTTCTGCCGGCGACCGCGCCTGGCGCGGGCCGTTCTGCGAGCCGCCGCATCTGGCGACCGAGAGCTTGCCGAGAAGGTCGCCGCCTTTCATTCGCGGATCGAGACGATGATCACCGATGCCGTGCGCGACGATTCATCCCGGGATGGCGACGGAGCGGCAGCCGGCAACTCGGACGGCAACAAGCAAGACACCGTCACATTGCTTCTGGAGAACATCTGGTTCGCGGCCCTGGTTGGCTGGGCCGGTGGCCTGCTCACCCAGAACCAGGTCATCGAGCAGATGGACACCGCAGTAGGCCTGCTCGTCCACGCCGCTGACTAGCGCCTGTCAGCCAGCCTCTCGCGCAGCGTCGGCGGCCGCGGAAAGCTCGCTGAACGACTCGCGCAACGCTTCAACGAAAAAATCGAGATCGGGCACCAGCTCCCAATCGGCCAGCACGCCCCAGAACAGCTTGCCCGCATAGCTGAACAACGCGATGCCGAGGCCCTGGTTCTCGAGCAGGTTCACCATCGGGTAGATCTCGACCATGCGTGAGCCAAGCATGTAGAGATCCATCTGCGGTCCCGGGACGTTGGTCACGACCAGATTGAAAGGACGCGACCTGGTGGACAGCCGCACCGCAAGAGAGAGCAACGTGGAAGCCGTCAGCTCACTCACACTCGCAAGCACCTGGGCGCCCAGGGCCTGCTTGGAGTGTTTCAATTCCTCGGTCGTGCGACGGATGCGCTCGATGCGCACGACCGGATCTTCTTCGTCCACCGGCAGGTCGGTCATCCACAAGGCGATTCGGTTGCCGAGCGTGCCGCGTTCCTCCTTTGCACGCACGCTCACCGGCACGTTGGCGCGAATGTTCAAGGTGGAGCAGTCGATGTCTTTGGCCTGGAGGAACCGACGCACCGCACCCGTCGCGGTCGCCAGCACCACGTCGTTGACGGTCCCTCCCAGTGAGTCCTTGACCGCCTTCACGTCGGCCAACTTCATCTCACACCAGTCGAAGCGGCGGTGGGGCCCGATCGGTTTGTTGAAGGGAGTCTCCGAGGTCGTCGTCATGGTCGCGCCGATCGCCTCGCCCACGGCTTCAACATCTTCGCGCAGGGTCCGCAACGCTCGCCGCGGCCGCACCACCGCATCCGGCAACTCGCCGAGCAGGGAGAGCGGCTCGCGCACGCGCCTCATGATCTCGCCGCTCACGAGGTCGAAGGAACTCGGAACCGGCCGCGGCCGACGCAACGCAATCGACTCGAAAGAGTCATCCGCGCTCGGGCTCATCAACACCGTCATCAGGTCCACACCCGAGATGCCATCGATCATGCAATGGTGCGCTTTCTGAAAGAGAGCGAACTTATCGCCACCGTCCAAGCCCTCGATGACCCAGAACTCCCACAGCGGCTTCGCCCGGTCGAGCTGCTGCGACATGATGCGCCCTGACAGACGCTTGAGCAGGTCGATGCCTCCGGGCTTCGGAAGGCTGGTGTGACGCACGTGATAGTGGATGTTGAAGTGCTGATCGTCCACCCACACCGGGTGGTTCGAGAGCGGCACATGGGCGAGCCGCTGCCGGTAGCGTGGGATCAGATGCAAGCGGGAGGCCACGTAGGAACGCAGTCGCTCGATGTCCAGGCCGCCGGCAGCCGTCTTGAGCGAGGCCGACTCGAAGATCGCCGTGGCGGCGACGTGCATGTGGGTGTTCGGCTTCTCGAGATCGAGAAAGGTCCGATCCGGCGCGGATAATCGTTGGTAGGCTGGCTCTTCCATCTATGCGTCTCCCTGCTTGCTAGTCGAGCAGTCCCGCCCGCCGGCTGGCGGCCAGCGTGTCGATTGCGTCAACACGCCTGACGGCGGCGCGGATCTCCCCGGCAAACTCCTTTCGCCGCTCATCGAGGTCGCCACCATCACCGTCGATCAGGCCACGGTTTCGCGCAAGCCTGAGAGCGGTGCCAAACAGCACCTTCGAGAGCGACTCGGCGCGCGTTATGCGGCGCTGTAGCTGGTACTGCTTGCCGAGGGCCAGGCAACGAGCAAGGAACTTGTCCTCTTCGAACGGCTCGGCAGTATTCAAACCGGCCAGAGTGTCTCCAACCACCTGATAGGCCTCGAGGAACGGGCGCAGGATACGGTGCGCGTTATACGGTCGCACATTGTGTAGCAGCGTGCGCACCTCGGTCCCGCCCGTCGCCAATCGCCGCTCCCAATCAGCATCGTGGGAGGCAAGCTCGGCGCGGGTCTCTTCGAGGAATTCGGCCTTCTCGGCAAAGAAGAACTCGAACTTGAGCAGATCACGCAGCCGCGTCGCCTCGTCCCAGAAGGCGGTGACCGCGTCCGACACTTCATCCGCGGCCGCAGCCAACAGCGCAAGCTCGGCGATCGCGCCGGCCACGAAGAAATGGATTATGGTGTTTCGGTAGTAGGCCGCCGCGAGGTGCTGATCGGGGCGGATCGCGTAGACCGCCTCGGGGCCTTCATCGAAGCAAGAGACGACTCCGTTCTCGACAAGGTGATCGAGAACCCGGAGCACTTCTTCGCTGCTTCTCAGGTCGAGATCTTCGGTCACGGGCAGCCCGCGAACCTCGACGTAATTGAGCAGATTGCCGAGCACCCCCATCGTCTCCTCGATCGTGAGTGCCTTGTCGCCCACTCCGAGAAGTGCCAGCGTCACCAGGGAAGTCGGCGTCACCGGCGTAACCCGGTTTATGCGGTCGCAGACCTGGAAGGCGACCTTCTGTAATCGCAGACTGTGTGCGTCCGGGTCGGGCGTCGCACTCTCGTCCGGCGGTCCGAGAGTCTCGCGGAGAGAAACCGGCTCGCCGAAGCGCAGATGTATGTCGCCGTAACGGCGGCCGAGCTTGCGGACAAGGCCGACGAACCAGCCGAAGCTCTCGGTCGCCTTGGCGGCTCCGCGCTGCTCGGCGGCGTAGTCGCCGACGTCTTGAATCTGATCATAGGCAATCGAGACCGGCAGCAAGACGACGTCGTCGCTCCTGCCCCTCAGATAGGCGTCCACCACGTAGGCGAGCAGACCGAAGCGCGGCGGCAGCAGCTTGCCAGAGCGCGAACGGCCGCCTTCGACGTACCACTCGAGAGAGAAGCGCTTCTCGATCAAGTAGTCGATGTAGTGGCGCAGGACGAACTTGTAGACCTCGTTGTCCTTGAAGGACCGTCGGATGAAGAAGACACCCGAGCGACGCACCAGTGGACCCACCGGCATGAAGTTCATGTTGATGCCGCCGGCAGTGTGATTGGGCGGAAGCCCCTGCTCGTGAAGAGCATACTGCAGTACCAGGTGGTCGAGATTGGACTTGTGGCTCGGCAGAAAGATCACGGGATGGCGCTGAGCCAGACTGTAGATCTCGTTTAGCCGTGCGCGGTCGTAGTGAAGGTTCTCGCCGTAGCCGCGTGTGTAGAGCAGGTGGATCCCTTGGGCCACGAGGTCGATTACGAAGGGACTGTGGGTCGCGGCAATCTCCTTGAGGCATCCCTCCGCTTCGGCGGCGACCTTGTCCAGCGGCTTGCTGAGACTGCGCGCCAGCCTGGCCACGCCGCCGCGAAAGGCCGGACGACTCACTATGTCCTCCTTGACCAGCCGCGGCACCTTGTAGCGCGCTCCGCGCAGCCGCCTCTCGGCGCGCTCCAGTGCGAGGGCCGCCTGGCGTGCAACGAAGTCGGCCAGCCCGGTGGTCTCCCCGCTCGAAGCGCCTCCGGCCATCCGCCAGCGCTCGCGCAGCTCGGAGAGTCTGGCCGGCTCGCCGGCCACTACGCGGCAGCGACCGGGATCGGTGCGAAGCGTCCAGGCTTGTCGCAATCGATCCGGGTCTCGCGGGTCACTGAGCGTCAACACGTCGAAGAGCCCGAGTCCGTGCACGCCTTCGAACTCTCCCTTACGCAACCACGCGACCCTCAGCGGCGCCATCAAGGGATCTTCATCGGTGGCCAGAATCGGTTCGAGGCGTTGGTCGAGCTTGCGCCGACGGCCGCGTGAAGGCGGTATTTGCACTCTGTCGAGATCGGTTGTTGGAAAATCGGCGGGACGGTGGCGAGTCACCCATCCTTCGAGCACCCGCTGCTCGAGCGGGGTCGCCGCATCCAGCAAAAAGACTATCGGCCTTGCATCACCGACCGGCCAGTCTGGCTCGTCGGGCAGGCTGAAATTAGGGCTAGTCGGTCCCGCCATGGGTCGGTTAGCGATCCGCGCTCGGCCGCGGCTCGTCGCTCCGGCCGATGATCCTACTACCTGGCGCCCGTTGGTGGTAGATTCGACGGCCAAGTTACAGCTATGAGCCGACAAGCCAACTTTTTGAAGAGGATCGAGGAAGGCCCGAGCGGGCCGCAGGTAGCCGCTTTCTTCGATTTCGACAGAACCTTGATTGCCGGGTTCTCAGCCTCGGCATTCGCGCGCGAGTGGCTGCGTAGCGGGCGCGCAGACTCCGCCGACATCGCGCAAGCCGCCCTGTCAGCCGTCCAATTCCAG
>PIVZ01000263.1 GCA_003354045.1 bacterium | reverse complement strand
GGCTCGCGCTTCGGCTTCGCTACCGGCTTGGGCGGCGGCTCGGGCTTTGCGACCGGCTTGGGCGGCGGCTTCGGCTTGGCCACCGGTTTTGGCTCGGGCCGGGCGGCCAGCGGGCCTACGTTGAGCACCGCAGAGCCGTCGGCCGGAGTGAGGAGATCGACCATGTAGGCCGGGCCCAGGGTGATGAAGGTCGGGCGCGGTGCGATCAACCCCCACAACACAATGGCGATCAACAAGAAGAAGTGTCCGCCGAGAGAGAGGTAGAACGAGCGGACGAGATCCGGGTCGGCACCCGTCACCCGAGCCAAGGTGGAGACCCGGAGCAGCCACGGCACGCGCACCTCAGGTCGCCCCGGGCTCGGTTATCAAACCGAGCTTGGTCACTCCGCCGCCCTTGAGCGCTGCTACTACCCTTACTACCACGCCGTAGCTCGCCTGCGTGTCCCCTCTCACGTAGACGACCTGGCCGGGCTTCTCTTCGAGGATGGCGCGCAAGCGCTCGACCAGCACCTCTACTTCGAGCTTGGTGTCGTTCAGGTAGACGTACCCGTCACGGGTGATCGAGACGACCAGCGCACTGCCCTGCCCCTCCACGGCGCCCCCCTGGGCCGCGGGCAACTCGACACTCACCCCTTGCTGAATCATCGGCGCGGTCACCATGAAGATAACCAGCAAGACGAGCATGACGTCCACCAGCGGCGTCACGTTGATGCCGGAGATCGCGCCTCCGTTGTCGGTATCTCCTGTGCCAGTCACCTGCCTTACCCCAGGAAGTGCCGCTCGGCGATGTTCAGGAAGTCCGAGATGAAGTTGTCCATCTCACCCGCGATCACGCGGGTCCGGCGCGCGAAGTGATTGTAGGCGACCAGAGCGGGGATAGCCGCGGCCAGGCCTGCAGCCGTCGCCACGAGCGCCTCGGAGATTCCCGGCGCCACGGCTTGCAGCGTCGAGCCGCCGGCGACAGAAAGCCCGCGGAACGAGTTCATGATCCCCCACACGGTGCCGAACAATCCGATGAAAGGAGCCGTACTAGCGGTCGTCGCCAGGAAGGTGAGCATCTTTTCGAGGTTGGTGCGCTCGAGGCTTGCCGCCCTGCGCATCGCCCGTTCGACGTTTGCCACTCCGCCGAGCTCGGTCCCCAGTCCTTCATCGGCGGCGGCCTTCTTCTGGTTGCGCAAGCGCACCAGCTCCTCGTAGCCGGCCGTGAACACCTCGGCGACCGGGCTTGCCGGCAGGCCACCGCATGCACGAGAGACCTCCGTGAGATTGCGGGTTTCCCAGAAGAGCTCGATGAAAGCCTCGGATGCTCGCCGCGTGGTGAGGATCTGGCGCGCCTTGTAAAGGACCACGCCCCAGCTCGCCACCGACAGAACGATGAGAAGATAGAGAACCGCGAGCACTACCGGCCCGGAGCCGGTGAGCATCGACAGCAAGCTCAGTTGCTCAGGACCCGCGCTCATACGCGGACACCAACCACGACAACCACAACCACCACTTCAACAATTGAAGTTATTCCCCGGAGCGGTGGCTGTCAACGAACGGGCCGGCGCCGGGGTAGTCGCCCGCACGCTAATCAGCCGGCGCCGTGTCTGCGGACGAAGGCCGAGTGCGCACCTGCCACCGCGGACCTCGCACCTGCCGGCAAGATCGGCGGCCCGCGGACCACACGACCGGCTCGCCGCAGGGGCGCGAACCGATCCGTCGCGCACGACTGGATCGCCGGCATGAAGGGTCGCGAAACACCCTCCGGGGAGGCCGGCGAAGCCCTCGGCCACGTTGACTTGAGAACCCATCCGTGAGATACGCTTCGCTGTTTTTCCGAGTAATTCCGGGCGCTTGACGAACCCACGCCGCTAGCGTCGCCCCAGCATCAGGAGGAATTCCAATGAGTGTTCGCGTAGGTATCAACGGCTTCGGCCGTATCGGTCGCAATACGATCCGCGCCGCTCTCGACCGGCCAGAGATCGAATTTGTAGCCGTAAACGACCTTACGGATGCCGCTACATTAGCGCACCTACTCAAGTACGACTCGATCCACGGCGCCTTCCCCGCCGAGGTCGAGGCGACCGAAGACGCCATCCGCGTGGGCGACCGGTCGATCAAGGTGCTTGGCGAGCGCAACCCGGCGGACCTGCCGTGGAAGAGCCTGGGCGTAGACCTGGTCATCGAGTCCACAGGCATCTTCACCGCGCGCGACAAGGCGGCGGCGCATCTCGATGCGGGCGCGCGCAAGGTCATCATCTCCGCGCCGGCTTCGGATGCCGACTTCACGCTCTGCTATGGCGTGAACCACGACGCCTACGACCCGACCAAGCACGACGTCATCTCCAATGCCTCGTGCACGACCAACTGCCTGGCGCCCGTGGCCAAGGTCTTGCACGAGAGCTTCACCATCAAGCGTGGGCTGATGACGACGATTCACTCCTACACCAACGACCAGCGCATCCTCGACTTCCCACACAAGGACCTGCGCCGCGCGCGTGCGGCAGCGGTGTCGATGATCCCGACCACGACGGGAGCGGCACGCGCGGTCGGCCTGGTGCTGCCCGATCTTCAGGGCAAGCTCGACGGCATGGCCATCCGCGTTCCTACCCCCAACGTGTCGGTTGTCGATCTCGTCTTCGAGAGCGAAAAGTCTCCGAGCACCGAAGAGGTGAACGCCGCCATCAAGGAGGCGGCCGAGGGACCGCTCGCCGGAGTTCTCGAGTACTGCGACGAGCCGCTGGTGTCGTGCGACTTCAACGGCAACCGCCACTCGTCGATTTTCGACTCGCAGTGCACGCGAATGATGGACGACGGCTTCGGCAAGATCATCACCTGGTACGACAACGAGATGGGCTTCTCGGCGCGCATGTGCGACGTGAGCCTGATGCTCGCGGAAAGCCTGTAAGGCGGCCATCGTTCCCGCAGAAGTGAAGAGCATCGACCAAGTCGATCTGGGCGGCAAGAAGGTCTTCATCCGTGTGGACTTCAACGTGCCGATTCGCGACGGACGGGTGACCGATGCCACGCGCATCGCGAACTCGCTGCCGACCATCAAGCGGGCGCGCGCCGCCGGCGCCCGGGTGATACTCGCCTCACATCTCGGACGTCCCAAGGGCAAGGTCAACGCGGACTTGACGCTCGCCCCGTTCGCCGAGGATCTCAGCGAACGCTTGGATTGCCCGGTGACGATGGCGCCCGACTGCGTGGGGCCGGAAGTAGAAGCGCTGGTCGAGGCCATGGCCGACGGCGACGTCGTCTTGCTCGAGAACCTGCGATTCCACATGGGCGAGGAGAAGAACGACCCCGACTTCGTCGCCCGGCTGGCCTCGCTGGCCGACGTCTACATAAACGACGCCTTCGGTACGGCCCACCGGGCGCACGCATCGACGGCCGGCATCGTCGAGCACGTGGACGTGGCGGCGGCAGGCTACCTCATGCTGGCCGAAGTCGAGGCGCTTGCCGGACTGGTCGATTCGCCCGCCTCGCCTTTCGTTGCCATTGTCGGAGGCGTCAAGGTTTCCGACAAGATAGAGATCATCTCGAATCTGCTAGATAAGGTCGATACCCTGCTCATCGGCGGAGCCATGGCCTACACGCTGCTAAAGGCACGCGGCGTCGAGGTCGGAACCTCGAGGGTGGAAGAAGACAAGATCGAGCTCGCCGCCAGCCTCCTCGAGAGGGCAGCCGCCAAGGGCACTGCAGTCGAGCTGCCCAGCGATCACGTGGTGGCCACGGAGTTCAGCGAAACCGCCGAACCGCAGACGACCAGCGGAGTCGAGATCCCCGAGGGCAGCATGGGCCTCGATATCGGCCCGCAGACGGTCGCCGCCTACAGCGCAGCTATCGAGCGCGCCGCCACCATCCTGTGGAACGGCCCGATGGGCGTTTTCGAGTGGCAGGCCTTCAAATGTGGCACCATGGCCATAGCCGAGGCCGTGGCCGACTCGAGCGCCCTATCGGTGGTCGGCGGGGGAGATTCGGTGGCAGCGCTTGCTGAGTCGGGCCGCTCGGGTGACATTAGTCATGTTTCGACGGGCGGGGGCGCATCACTCGAGCTGCTGGAGGGGAAGAAGCTCCCTGGCATCGCCGCCTTAGAAGTAACGGGTACGTAAGAGCCATGCCGACTCCATTGCTTGCCGGGAACTGGAAACTCAACGGCGCCAGGAACGAGGCGCGCGCTTTGGCCGAGGCAGTGGCCAAGGGGTGCGAAGACGTCGATGACCGCGAGGTTATGATTGCGCCGACGTTTACTGCGCTGTGCGCCGTCGCGCGGGTGCTCGACGGTACCAAAGTGAAACTGGGCGGCCAGAACCTCTACTGGGAAGACAGCGGCGCCTTTACCGGCGAGGTCTCCGGCCCGATGCTGGCCGAGACGGGTTGCAGCTACGTGATCATCGGCCACTCGGAACGCCGTCAGTTCTTCGGCGATACCGACTACTCGGTGGCCAAGAAAGTCGGCGCCGCCCACAAGGCGGGGCTGGCCCCGGTGCTGTGTGTGGGCGAGACGCTCGAACAACGCGAGAATGGCGCCACACTCGGTATAGTCGAGACCCAGCTACGCCACGGTTTGGTCAATCTGCCCCAGCAGGGCTACGGCGCGTTGGTGGTGGCCTACGAGCCGGTATGGGCCATCGGTACCGGGGAGACTGCCACACCAGAGCAGGCCGAAGAGGTCCACAGCGCCATTCGCGGTATTCTCGAGAGCATACTCGACGGCGAGAAAGCCGCGGGCGTGCGCATACTTTACGGCGGCAGCGTCAAGCCCTCTAACATCGACGAGCTGATGGCTTGTCCAAACATCAACGGTGCCTTGGTCGGCGGCGCAAGCCTCGACGCAGAAGACTTTCTCAGCATCGTCCACTATCAGGAGTCCTGAGCATTGAGCGCATTCATAGTCGCAATACACATTCTGACCTGCATCACCTTGATTCTGGTAGTCCTGCTGCAATCGGGTAAGGGCGCCGACATGGGCGCCGCCTTCGGTGGCGCCGGCTCGACGGTCTTTGGCCCCGGCGGCGGCGGCAGCGTCATGACCAAGATCACCGCGGTCACTGCCATCACCTTCATGGCCACGTCTCTTACGCTGGCCTTGATGTCGGCGCGCACGACCTCTCTGTTCGACGATGCGGTAGAGCCCGGTGCGCCCGCGGCCTCGATCCCGGGAGCACCCTCCTCGCCGCCGGCAGGAATCCCGGCGCAGCAGCCGGAGGATCTGGTCGATGTGTCCTTCGACGCCGAAGGACAGGTGGTCGATACCGCACCGGTGGCCGCGCAAGCTCCTGCGGCCCCGGTTGCAGTGGGAGATAGCGCGCCTGCCGCTGCTCCGGCAGCGGGCGCTCCCGCATCGGAAGCACCGGCTGCGGCAGCGGGCGCAGTAGAAGGCGGCGCAACCGCCCCGCCACCGGTTGACCAAGAGCCCAGCGGGCAATAGAAATCGGCTCGGCGATGTCCCCTTACATGCGAGGATGGCGGAACTGGCAGACGCGCTAGGTTGAGGGCCTAGTGGGCATTACGCCCGTGGGGGTTCAAGTCCCCCTCCTCGCACCACTTACCCCGTTGAAATTACTTAGGATCTGATTCGTCGAGGTCCAATTCGAGGTCTATCTCACCCTCAGGCCGCTACCCAGCGAGTACTTGTGGTAGCGGGAGAAGTTGCGCACGACCTGCTCGAAATAGAGGCACAGATCGTAGCTGCTCTTGTAGATCGGAAGGTGTTCGCTGCGCGCCATGGGACTTCCTCCCGCTGATGCGGTCGGTCGGCCGCTTACGCGGCCGACGCGTGGGGGGCTAACGCCCCACACAAATCAAATTATCCAATGACTCAAATCACCAAATGATCGATCACGAGCCGCCGCGCACGGCGCGAACTTGAATGTCGAAGTCCTTGCCGCCGTAGTACACGAGGCCGTCGAAGAAGTAGACGAGCCACGCGTAGCCCGGGGGGTAGACGTTGGTAGACGACGACCAGTAGTAGGACGACGCGTTTGTCGGGCCGAACACCGACTGGTCGATACAGGGATTACCAAACGAGCAATCGACGATCGTCGACAATTCATCGATCTGAGGCACTCGCCAGTCGCAGTGTCCACCGTAGCCGCCGCTCACCGTCGCACCGTCGCCACTCTCACCGTTGTTCAGCCCGCCCAAGAACTCCGTGAAGGCCGTGCCCGAGGGAGCTTCCCAAGGAGATGCGCCGCTCCACGTGTACGTCTTGTCCTTGTCCGTCAGACCTCCTGCGTCGTCGGTCTTCTGCCACATAAGACCCGTATCCAGATCCGACACCGTACCGTCGCCGTTGTCGATGTAACGCACTCCGGAGAGCTTGGCTGCAATCACGTCGCACTGCTCGGTGATATCTACCTCCATGTCAGCCTCATCCCCGTTCGTCGGGCAGGCCCCCTCAGCTTTGCCTTCAACCTTGTCCCACTTCTCGTCGAACTTCTCCTCGCACTTCGTGTAGTCGGGCGGCTCGCCCTTCTTCACGCCCTTGGCCTCGGCCTTCAGACGACACGCCCCGTACTTGCTCGCCTCCTTGAGTTTGCCCGCCTCACATTTGACGGCGGGCTCAACGGCCGCAGCAGAATTCGTAGTCGTGATGATGAATACGCAGGCGAACCCAAGCGCCAGCGCACA
>PIVZ01000262.1 GCA_003354045.1 bacterium | reverse complement strand
TCTACCTGGAATGGTACGGTTGGTACAGCTACTTCGCGGACATCAAGTCGGCCGCCTCGGTGCGCTCCCCTCCCTGATAGGACGAACTCGAGGCAACGACCGCTCCCGGCACAGCGGCATGGCCGCGCGAGGAAGACACGTCCTTGTGACTCCATAGTAGATCGCCGCCTGCACTCTCCAGCCGCACATCGGCCGCGAGTGTGGTCTGATAGTCGAGCACCTGGTCGAACTCATCGAATGCGACCGCGCGGGTGCGGTCCGTCGTCACCGAGACGCTCAGCACCGCATCGGCGGCAGCGGCCGACTCCACGAGGCGAAAGCGCCCCCTGCTGCGCACGATCCTGCGCAGTTCGCGGGTCACGGCGTCCGCCAGTAGTGGGTCGCCCTCACCTACCTCCACCCTGTCGATGAAGACTGTGCGCACCTCGTCGGGAACGGCGTCGGCCGCGACAAACGTGTAGCCACAGCCGAACAGTGCCAGGCAAAGGATCGGGATTGCCGCCAGCGACCTCATCCTACCACCAGATTGACCAGTCGTCCCGGCACCACGACGGTCTTGCGCAGAGTTCGCCCCTCTAGCTGCTTGCGAACCCGCGGCTCCTCGGTGGCAAGCGCCACCACGTCGTCCTGCGCGATATCCACCGGGACGGTGATACGCGAACGCACCTTCCCATTGACTTGCACGACCATCTCCACAGTCTCCTTGACCAGCGCCGCCGGGTCGTACTCGGGCCACCGCACCTCGTCGATCGCCGGAGTTCCGACCAGCCGTTCCCAAAGCTCGGCAGCCATGTGCGGGGCAAAGGGCGATAGCAGCCGCAACACCGCCGTCACCGCGAAGGTGACGACCGCGGACCTGTCGTCGCGCTCGGCCCGGTAGTCGTAGATACCGTTTACCAGCTCCATGATGGCAGCCACCCCTGTATTGAAGCGCATGCGCTCGCCGATGTCGCGAGTGACCCTGTGAATTGTCTCATGTGTCAGTCCGCGCAGCCGCTTGTCGGCCTCGTCGAGCCCTTCTTCACCCGGGTCCTGCCAATCCAGGGGGTCGTCTGCCGCCAAAGCAAGCGCCAGCCGCCATACCCGCCCCAGGAAACGATGGGCGCCCTCGACGCCGCGCTCACTCCAGTCGAGGTCCTTCTCCGGCGGCGCGGCGAACATCGAGAACAGTCGCGCTGTATCGGCGCCGTAGGTCGTCACGAGCTGGTCGGGATCGACCACGTTCCCCTTCGACTTGCTCATCTTGGCGCCGTCTTTGATCACCATCCCCTGGGTGAGCAGGTTCGAGAACGGCTCCGAGAAGGATACCCAACCCAGATCGCGAAGCACGCGAGTGAAGAATCTGGAGTAGAGCAGGTGTAAGACCGCGTGCTCGACGCCGCCGATGTACTGATCGACCGGCAGCCAGGTCTTCACCGCCTCGGAATCGAACGGCGCGGAATCGAGCGTCGCCGATGTGTAGCGAATCGGGTACCAGGACGACTCGACGAAGGTGTCCATGGTGTCAGTCTCGCGCCGCGCCGGGATCCCGCAGCTCGGGCAGTCGACCGAAACCCACTCTTCGAGATGCGGGAGCGGCGAGCCGCCGCCCTCGGCCAGTTCCACGTCGGTCGGAAGCACGACCGGTAGCTCCGACTCCGCGACCGGCACTATGCCGCATTTCTCGCAGTGAATGACCGGGATCGGCGTACCCCAGTAGCGTTGCCGCGAGATCCCCCAGTCGCGCAGCCGGTAATGAGTGACCTCTTTCCCACTGCCCTTGGCCGCCAGTTCCCTGGCGATCGCCTTGCGCGCGGCAGCACTGTCGAGGCCCGAGAAGGCACCGCTGTCGTGAACGATCCCGTCGTCTTCGCAAGCCGCCGTCAGCGGATACTCGAGCTCACCTTCCGTGGGTCGCACGACCGCGACGACGGGGATCCCGTAGCGCTCGGCGAACTCGAAATCGCGCTGATCGTGCGCGGGAACCGCCATCACGGCCCCGGTGCCGTATTCCATCAGCACGAAGTTGGCCAGGTACATCGGCAGGCTCTCGCCGTTGACCGGGTTGATCGCACTGCAGCCGGTGAACACCCCCTCCTTGCCCTGCGCCCGCTCGGTCGGATCCTGGGCACGGATTCTCTCGATGAAAGCGCGAACTTCTGCGCCACGCCCGCCGGCCTCTGCCAACCGCTCGGCCAGCGGATGCTCGACGGCCAGACTGACGAAGGTGGCGCCAAAGAGGGTATCGGCCCGCGTCGTGAACACCCGCAGGTCCTCTCCCGTCTCCACCACCGCGAAGTCCACCTCCACGCCGAAGCTGCGACCGATCCAGTTCCTCTGCATCGTCCGCACTTTTTCCGGCCAGCCCTCGAGCTCATCGAGCCCATCGAGCAGCTCATCTGCATAGTCGGTGATGCGCAGGAACCACTGATCGAGCTCCTTCTGCGTGACCGGCGAGTGTCCCCTCCAGCAGGCCTCACCCTCGACCTGCTCGTTGGCGAGCACCGTGCCGCACGCGTCGCACCAGTTCACTCGCGCGGTCTTGCGATAGGCCAGTCCGCGCTCGAGCATCTGCAGGAAGAACAGTTGCTCCCAGCGGTAGTACTCAGGATCGCAGGTGGAGAGCTCTTGCTCCCAGTTGTAGCTGAAGCCCATGCGCATGAGCTGTTCGCGCATCGCCTCGATGTTGTCTCGTGTCCACTTGGCCGGTGGGACGCCGTGCTGAATGGCCGCCGTCTCGGCGGGCAGGCCGAAAGAGTCCCAACCCATGGGGTGGAACACACGGTGTCCGCGCGCGCGCAGAAAGCGGGCCACCACGTCGCCGATCGTGTAGTTGCGCACGTGGCCCATGTGAATGCGGCCCGACGGGTAGGGAAACATCTCGAGTAGATAGAAGGGAGAGCCATCTTCACCGGTCTGGCTCCACCCACGCTCGCGCCAGCGCTGTTGCCAACGCGCCTCGAGTTCCTGTGGATCGTAAGTGTTTGCGCCCTCTTCCTGCATCAAGCTTCCTCGAAACGGCCGCGCGCCCTGGCGATATGATCGAGAACGCCGTTGATGAAGGCCGCCGATTTGCCGTCCGAGAAGCGGCGAGCAATCTCGACCGCCTCGTTCACAACCACCCGACCGGGCACTTCGGGAAACGAGACCAGCTCGCACACGGCCAGCCTGATCAGGTTGAGATCCACCCGCGAGAACCGCTCGATGTCCCAGTGCTCGGCCGCGCCGTCGATAATCGCATCGAGTTCGGCCTTTCGCTCCAGCACTCGGGCCACCAGGTCGTCCGCGAATACCTTCGCTTCCTCCGCTGCCTGCTTCTCCGACTGGTTCTGCCAGAACAGATCGATGGCAGCCGGCGAAGAGTCTCCCGTCAGATCTATCTGATAGAGCAGCTTGAGGGCCGCTTCGCGGCCGCGTCTACGGTCCCCCCTGCCCACTGCGTCTCAGCCTTTCCCCGAACAGCATCGCGGCCATGTCAGCCGCCGTGCGCTCTGTGCATCGGCCCTCACGAGGCCGGGACGCGAGCGAGAGCTTCAAGAGTCTCGAGCACCGCGACCACCGCTTCGTATCCCTTGTTGCCCACCTGACCGCCGGCACGTGCCAACGCCTGTTCCATGTCGTCTGTGGTCAGCACCCCGAAGGCAACCGGCTTGCCCGTTTCGAGAGCAACGCGCTGTACTCCGGCGGCCGCCTGCTGGCACACGTAGTCGAAATGAGGCGTCTGCCCGCGAACCACCGCCCCGAGACATACGACGCCCTGGTAGCGATCCGAGCCGGCCACGGCCTGCGCGAGCAGCGGAAGCTCGAACGCGCCGGGCACCTCGTAAACGTCCTCCTCTGTCATCTCGAGACCATGCCTGCCGGCCGCCTCGCGCGCCCCCTCGAGCAGGTTCGCCGTGACCGCCCGATTGAAGCGGCTGACGATTACGGCCAAACGCGGTGTGGTGGCGCGAGCGCTCACGACCGCTCTCCACCGTTGTCGGCAAGGCTCTCCTCGTCGAGAAGATGACCGAGCTTTCTCTTCTTCGTCCGCAGGTAGGCTATGTTGTCATCGTGCGGCT
Organism: bacterium; assembly: GCA_003354045.1. Lineage (GTDB taxonomy): Bacteria > Desulfobacterota > Binatia > UBA1149 > CAITLU01 > PIVZ01. The sequence continues at coordinate 2,584 of PIVZ01000262.1, read as the reverse complement.
GCACCTGGATCTCACAGCGTTCGGCAACCTTGACTCCGTAGCGTTCCAAACCCACGACCTTCTGTGGGTTGTTGGTGAGCAGCCTGACGGTGTCGATGCCTAAATCTTTTAATATTTGAGTAGTTATACCATAGTCCCTGAGGTCTTCCTTGAATCCAAGTTCGAGGTTGGCCTCAACCGTGTCGCGTCCCTGATCCTGTAGCGCATAAGCGCGAATCTTGTTGGCAAGCCCGATCCCACGGCCCTCCTGGTGCATGTAGACGACGACACCTCGGCCGAGCTCGGAGATGATGCTGATGGCCAGCGCGAGCTGGTCACCGCAATCGCAGCGGGTGGAGCCGAAGACGTCACCGGTCAAGCACTGCGAATGGACGCGCACCGTAACCGGCTCGTCGCCCTCCAGGGAGCCGGCCACCAGCGCCATATGCTCATCGTTGTCGAAATCGTTTCGGTAAACGACCGCACGAAAAGTGCCTCCAAAGCCACTGTCGATCTCGCGCTCGGCCACCCGCTCGACGACCAGCTCACTGCCGAGGCGACGCGCCACCACGGCACCGACGGAGACACAGGGCACCTGTAAGCGGTCGCCCAGGCGCGCAATGTCTTCGGGCGAGGCGACCTCGCCTTGGTCGTCGAGAACCGCGCACAACGCCGCCGCGGATACCTCCTCGCCTGCCATCGAGACCAGGTCCACGGCCGCCTCGGGTACGCCCGGCTTTATCAGGACGCCACCCGAGCGCACCTGGATCGGAAAAACATGGCCCGGCATGACGATGTCGTCGGCCGAGGCGCCGGGCTCGGATGCGGCAAGAATCGTACAGGCGCGGTCCGCCGCCGATATCCCGGTGGTCACACCGCGGCTGGCCTCGATCGAGGCCCCGAAGGCATGGCGGCGGGCAAACGGGCTCTCGGGCACCATCATGGGCACCTCGAGCTGCCTCATGCGCCCTTCGGTAAGCGCCAGGCAGATCAAGCCGCGGGCCTCGCCGGCCATCAGGTTGACCTTCTCGGCCGTAGCTCGGCGAGCACTCAGGCACAGATAACCACCGCCCTCGGGGTGATCTTCATCGACCACGAGAATGAACCCGCCCTCGGCCAGGGCCTCGACGGCCGCAACCAATCCTGGCTCCATCGATATGTCAGGTGCGCTCATTCGAGCTCTCCGCTCCACACTAGATCGCTCCCCACGCTGCTCCAGCTCTCGGTTCGCAGCCGTATAGCCTCGGCGGGTCGCTTCACTCCGAGTGATTCGAGCATGGGGACGCCGTCACCTCCAATGAAACGCGGATTGTAGAAGATCGTTGCCCTGTTGACCACGGTCGCTCTCACGGCCGCAGCGGCCACCGTGGCACCGCCTTCGATGAGAAGTTCCATGACGTCGCGGCGGCCGAGCTCGGCGAGCAACCGCAGCCAGCCGCGGCGACCGCGGGTATCCATGGCCAGCACCTCGGCACCGGCTGCCTCGAGGCGCCCTCTGGCCCGCGGCGAAGCGGATGGGGCGCACACGATCAGGCTGCGTCCGGGCCCCTCTACAACGCGACAGCGCGGTGGAGTACGCAGGCGGCGGTCGAGCACCACGCGCACAGGGTTCGCGCCTCCCCGTAGCCGGCAGGTGAGCCGCGGATCGTCGGCGAGCACGGTTCCCACCCCTACCAGGATCGCCTCGCTACGGGCCCTGAGGCCGTGCACCAAACGGCGTGACGCGCTCGAACTGATCCATTTCGATTCGCCGCTGCGCGAAGCGATGCGCCCATCGAGGCTCGCGGCAAGCTTGAGGTGCACCCATGGACGCCCGAAGCGAACGTGCTCCGCGAAACCTCGTATCAGTATGCGGCACAACTCTTTCTCCACCCCTGTCTCGGTGGCCACGCCGCGCCGCCTGAGCAGGGCCACCCCGCGACCGGACACCGCGGGATTGGGATCAAGGCATCCGACCACCACCCTGGCAATCCCGGCCTCGAGAAGTCCCTGTGTGCACGGCGGCGTGCGCCCGTGGCGACAACAAGGCTCCAAGGTGACGTAGGCGGTCGCCCCGAAGGCGCGCTTGCCCGCGGCAGTTAGCGCCTCGACTTCCGCGTGCGCTCGGCCGGCACGGCGGTGGTAGCCGCGCCCCACCTCGCGCCCGTCACGTACGATCACGCAGCCGACGGCCGGGTTGGGCGCCGTGCGCCCCAGCCCTCTGCCGGCTTCGGCAGCCGCCTCGCGCATCCAGTGCGCGTCGTTGCCCGTAGGGTCCCGTTTGCTCATCGACCGGCGTCCCCGCGCTCCTTCACGAGAGTCTCGAGTGCGGTCATGAATTCGTCGATGTCGCGGAAGGATTTGTAAACGGACGCAAAACGCACGTAGGCGACCTCGTCCAGATCCTTCAGGCAAGCCATGACCGCCTCGCCGACCAGCGAGCTCGGCACCTCGCGACCGCCGTTGTCCTGAATGAGGCGTTCCACGCGGTCGGCAGACTCATCGACGTCGTCGGCCGACACCGGTCGCTTCTCACAGGCCTTCTTGACGCCGGATAGCACCTTGCCGCGGTCCCACGCCTCGCGCGTTCCGTCCTTCTTGATGACCATCGGCATCACCACGTCGA
>PIVZ01000862.1 GCA_003354045.1 bacterium | reverse complement strand
CGCGATGTTCAAGCGCACCGAAGACGGCTTGGTGCTGCGCAATGAGGATGCCTGCAAGGGCGCCCAGGCTTGCGCAGCAGCCTGTCCGTACAAGAAGATATACTTCAACCAGACGCGCAAGATCAGTCAACACTGCATCGGGTGCTTTCCGCGGATAGAGCAGGGAGTGGCGCCGGCCTGTGTACGCCAGTGCCCGGGGCGAGGGGCCTTCGTGGGTTTTCTCGATGACGAGGGCAGTCTGGTCAACAAGTTCGTCGAGCGGTGGAAGGTGGCGCTGCCGCTGCACCCGGAGTTCGGGACGCAGCCGAACGTGTACTACGTGCCGCCCATAGCACCGGCGCCGCTGCGCGAAGACGGCAGTTTCGATGAGGGTGGCGATCGCATACCGGCCGAGTATCTCGAGTCGTTGTTCGGGCCGGCCGTGCACGGCGCGCTCGACATCTTGAGGACCGAGCTAGACAAGAAAAGGCGCGGTCAGGACTCGGCGGTGATGGACGGGCTGATCCTGTATCGCTGGAAGGACGCGCTCGGCCATCTGAGCCGCGACCCGGCCGATATCGTCTGGGACTAGTGACGAGGTCGGTTTCCGGGCAATCGTGAGCGCAAGGCCGTAGCGTGACTCTTTCCTCGCGACCGACTCATCGCGGGCGATGGGTCGTTGCGGGTGTCCCGTGCCGGCGAAGATCTTGCCACGAGTAGGTGGGGCCGTGGGTGCAGGCATAGGTGGAGCCGACGTAGCAGTGGCCGCACAGGCCAACGCCGCAGTGCATGCGGCGCTCCAGCGAAAGCCATATGTCCGATGCAGCGATGCCGCGCAGCTCGAGGGCTCGTGCGGCGGCCGTCATCATTACCTCCGGGCCGCATAGGAGCGTAGCGGAGGGCGAAGCGCCAAGCGCAGCGAACGCGTCGTCGAGGCCGTCCAGCACAGTGCCCTTCGCGTTGTCGCTTTCGACCGGGTTGTCGAAGATCTCGATGACCGGGAGGCGCAGTGTCCAAGCCTCCCGTTCACGCGCGAGGTTGCGTCCGGTTTCCGTGCGGCTGCCGTAGAGGAGTACCGCGGACGTATCTGCCATATCGGCGAGTACCTCCAGCGCGGTAGCAAGGGGTGCGAGCCCGCAACCGCCGGCAACTACGAGGACTCTGCCGCCACACAGCGAATCGAGAGGCCAGCCGCGGCCGAAAGGGCCGCGCGCGCCGAGCAGGGCGCCCGGTTTCATGCCGAACAGCGCACTGGTCAGCGTGCCCATCCGCCGGATCAGAGCATCGAATCTTCCCTGCTCGTCGGGAAGGCTCGCGTAGGTGAACGCGGCCTCGCCGAAACCAGGAACGGTGAGCAGGAAGAACTGCCCGGGTGATGGACTCGTCGGCGATCCGTTGCCGGCGGTCGAGTCGTCCAGAGGCTCGAAGGTGAAGTGGAGAGAATCGTCTCCGTCGGGATAGACGTCGCAGATGCGTACGGGCGTAGGTGTGAGTAACCCGTTCACGGCGCGGCCACGCTCTTCATGATCGAATGGACACCGAGGACACCCGGGCAGGTGACCTCGCAACGACCGCAACCGACGCAGCCGCAACGACCGAACTCGTCATGCGTCTCCTTCGAGAACTTGTGGGAGCATAAACGATGCAATCGGCGGCAG
>PIVZ01000861.1 GCA_003354045.1 bacterium | reverse complement strand
CTGGCGACCCATCCGTGCTCGGTGTGGGTGATTCGGGCTCCGGTCGGGAATCAGTCGAGCAGTAGGCCGCAGGTGAAGACGAGCTCGCCGTTGTGCTTCATGCCGCAGCCGTGAAGCTCGAGGCTGGTCTCGAGACCGGGCGCCAAGACCGCTCCTCCTGCACCCGTGTTGACCGTCGAGGTGATGGAACAGGTTCCCGAGCCGGTCACCACGCAGCTTCCGGCCACCAACTCTGTCGGAACCGCCGTGCAGTGGCCGCCCGAGCAGTCGTCGTTCGTCTGCTGGTACTTGATGATGAAATCGAGCGTTTCCCCTGCGCACGACGCCGTCAGGCGCTTGAACTTGACCTTGTATCTCAGGTCGCCGGCCGGGATGTCGGCGATGATCTTCACCTTGCCCTTGCCGTTGGGGTCGAATCCGCAGGACGGATCGGACTCGACGGCCGGGCTGCAGGCGGCAAGCGACAGAAAGGGGTTGAGGGTCGCGTCGTTGGGCACGGTGCAATCGCGGTAGGCCTTGACGAACTCTGCAGCGAATTTCCGTGCGCCGGCAGGCCGGTTGGGGATGGCAGAGGCCGCCGTTGCCAGCCCCGCCAAGATCACTGTGGCGGCCAGAGTGTGAACGATCAGTTTCTTCATTTTCCTTCCTCCTTAGCTGGGGCCGATTACGTTGTTTTCTGCCCGCCGGTCCTGCCCCCTTTGCGGCCCGCGCGGTGTTTCTGCTGTCAACTTTAGGCGGCAATGTGGGCGCCGTCAACAATGTTACTGATAGCAAGATTGTTTTCCACAGAAACATGAGCCACGGACGCGTGCACGCTCGGGGCTGCCGTCGATAGCTTTATAATATTAGATACTTAGCTCTGCTCAGTAGATTGAGGCGAGCTCAAGAGGCGGCGAAAGGAGGTTTGCAGAGCGAAGTGTCTGATGGTAACATCTGCTCGATGGCTGAGCAGAAAACCGCCTACCACCACGGCGATCTCCCGCGCGCCCTCAAGTCGGCGGCACTCGACTTGATCTCCGAGCACGGGGTCACGGGCTTCACGCTGCGCGAGGCGGCGAGGCGGGCCGGGGTGACCCACGCGGCCCCATACCGGCATTTTTCGGACAAGTCGGCGCTTCTCGCCGCGCTCGCCGAGGACGGCTTCAGCGAACTGCGCCGTCGTCTCGAAGAGGCCGCGGACCAGGCTGGTGACGACCCGCTCGCTCGCTTCGTTTCACTTGCGCCGGCCTACGTGCGCTTTGCCGTCGAGCAGCCGTCTTACTTCCGTGTGATGTACGGCTTCGACGCGCCCGACAAGATGAAGTACGAGCGTTTGGGCGAGGCCGACGACGCTGCCTTCGCCGTACTGGTCGAAGGCGTGCGCATGGCGCAGGAGAAGGCAGCGTTCATCCACGGTGACACCCAGCGCATAGCGATCCTCGCCTGGCTGATGGTGCACGGCCTCGCTCACGCCCACATCGATGGAGCACTGACCCGGCGCGGTATTGACGCCGACAATATTGACGAGGCGCTTGCGCAGGGCTCTGAGCTGATGATGCGCGGCTTTCTCGCCGGCAGTGGTTAACCCGGGTTAACCCGGTGCGAGCGGGTTTTTTTTGGTTTTGTTAGGAAAAAGATTTTTTGGGTTTTTTTGGGTTTCGT
>PIVZ01000860.1 GCA_003354045.1 bacterium | reverse complement strand
CCCGGTCCTTCTAGTCGCCCCTACGAGAGCTTGGCTACCGCGTCGGCCACCAGATCTCCGACGCCGGATGTCGAGTGGCCCATTCGGCCAGCCGCCATCGACTCGAGATTCTCCGATGCCACATAGGCGATGGCCTTGTCCACGCACGCGGCCGCCGCGTCCTCTCCAAGCTCGGACAGCATCATCTGCATGGAGGCGATTGCCGCCATCGGGTTGATCACGCCCTGGCCCGTGTATTTGGGCGCCGATCCACCGATGGGCTCGAACATCGATACCTTGCCCGGGTGAATGTTGCCGCCGGCCGCGATCCCCATGCCACCTTGGATCATCGCCCCGAGGTCCGTGATGATGTCGCCGAACATGTTGTCGGTGACGATCACGTCGAACCACTCGGGATTCTTGACCATCCACATGCAGGTCGCGTCCACGTGGGCGTAGTCGCGCTTGATGTCGGGGTACTCGGCCTCGCCGATCTCGTTGAAGGCGCGCTCCCACAAGTCGAAGGCAAAGGTCAGAACGTTGGTCTTGCCGCACAGGGTCAGGGTCTTCTCTCTGTCGCGCTTGCGCGTGAACTCGAAGGCGTAGCGCAGGCAGCGGTCAACGCCCTTGCGCGTGTTGACCGACTCCTGAATCGCAATCTCGTCGGGCGTGTTCTTCTTGAGGAAACCACCGGCTCCCGTGTAGAGCCCCTCGGTGTTCTCACGTACGACCACGAAATCGACCTGCTCGGGGCCCTTATCGGCCAGCGGGGTCTCGACTCCGGGGTAGAGCTTTACGGGGCGCAGGTTGATGTAGAGGTCGAGGTCGAAGCGTAGCTTGAGCAGGATGCCCTTCTCGAGGATGCCGGGCTTGACGTCCGGGTGGCCGATGGCGCCGAGCAAGATGGCGTCGAACTTCCGCATCTGGTCGGCCGCGTCTTCCGGGAGCACGTTGCCTGTGGCCAGGTAGCGGTCCCCGCCCCAATCGAAATCCGTGATTTCGTACTTGAACCCAAACGCCTCGGCCGCTGCGCCGCGCACCTTGATTGCTTCTACTGTAACTTCCGGCCCGGTGCCGTCACCGGGAAGGGCTGCGATCTTGTACAAAAGAGCCTCCTGCTCGAATCAAATATGTGGGCTTGTGGTCGCGGGACCGCGAATCTTATAGCAACGGCAGGGGGGCACAAATGACGCAGAAAGTCGTGCCAGACCGGGCGCTTGGGAGGCCCGGCCGGCCCTTGGGAGCCTGGCCGGGCCCGCTTGAGAATCCACCATACGGCTGACATACTTCGTGTCGGCCAAGGACAGGCCTCTAACGGCGGCGTACCCAAGTGGTTAAGGGAGGGGTCTGCAAAACCTCGATTCAGCGGTTCGAATCCGCTCGCCGCCTCCATTTTCTCCTGCCCTAGTTTTCTCTCGCGGGTCCTCGAGCGCTCAGCGCTTGGCTTTACCAACGCGCGGTGTGCTGCCACAGTGTGTGGGCCCCTCTCCGTATGCCGGGATGGTGGAACTGGTAGACACAGGGGACTTAAAATCCCCTGGGCAAACGCCCGTCCGGGTTCGAATCCCGGTCCCGGCATCAATAATTACAAGGACTTAAGAATCCACCCCGAGGAGAGGTCACGCCTCTTTCGTCTCGTGTCGCCCGCTGTGTCGCCCATTTGG
>PIVZ01000859.1 GCA_003354045.1 bacterium | reverse complement strand
CACGGTGGAAGACGTCCATGCGCCGGAGCCGTAGAGCTTCGACCATCTTGCGAGTGAAGTCCTCGCCCTGGTAGTAGATGACGCGGCGGCCGTTGGCTCGCAATCGTCCGGCGATCGCCATCAGCAGGTGCGTTTTGCCCAGCCCGACGCCGCCGTAGATGAAAAGCGGGTTGCCGCCGTCGGCAACGCTCTCGTCCGCTAGCTGGCGGGCGCCAAGATAGGCCAGCCGATTGCCTTCACCCACGATGAAATTTTCGAAGGTCTTTTCACGGGTTGGCTTACTCTTCTTATGCGTTACACGATTGCCTACGGTGGAACGGTACCGCTCTCTGGTGGAGAGAACCATCCCACCGTAGGCCCCCACCACTACCGCCACTCTACACTCTTGTTTGGCTGCAGCTTTCACTGCTTCTTCGATAGTCTGCAGGAAGGATTGCTTGACGCGATCACGAAACAGCCCGAACGGCGCCTCGAGCGTCAAGGTGTCACCGTCGAACGAGCTCGCATTCAGCTCCAGAATCCACGTTTGGTAATCCTTCTCGGACAGCTCCTTCTCGATCAAGGAACACGCCTGCATCCACAACCTAGCCGCTTGATTCATCCCCGGCATGGCTCCTTTCTCCCGAATGTTGACGGCTACAACTCCGCCGCCAACGCTCAGCCGACTTCTACCCGTGTCGGCGCACACTAGACCTTTCGGCCACAACAATTCTGGTTAGAGACTTGCGAGTCGCTCCGGTGCCAACTCCATCGAGAAGAATGAATTCATCAAGCTCTCTCTGTTCTTGGGTCCGACAAAGACACGCACGGTGAACCTGACTTACTAAATCCGACTCGCTGTTTTCAACAAAAACATTCCGTTCATGTAATCGACGTTGATTTACAAGCCGTTTTTGAGGACAGCTTTCACGCACATCTTGGCTATCATCAGATGGTGTCACGCTTGTGCGTAAATTCGTTGAGGAATTCGGCCGCTCTGCCAGCGTCGCAAACCCCCTTGTTTCATAGGGTAATTCGAGATGTTTCGCGCTCACACTCGACATCGGTTCTTTCCCACATCTTGTGCACATCTTGCCAACAAGCATTCTGTTCGAGACGCTTCGTCGATCGGCATCGGGGCCGTGTCGCGATGACTTGTCATCGAGCGACGCAGCCGTCACAAGACGGGTGTGCACAGGGAGAATCGAAAGCCCGGCCGCACTACGCCGGTCTGCAAGTGCGATGGGCCGGGTATTGGTCAACCCGGCCGTTGTTGTCGCCGGCTACGGAAAAGACGCCGAAGATTCGACACATCGAGTGGGTCGAGAGAGTAGCCTGAGGCTGAGGCAACCCATTACGGTCTCGCGGTAACTAACGTGGCAGCCTTTGGAAACTGACTACGGGCGAGCTTCGGAGAACTCGGCACCGCTAGCCGTCGATGAGACGTCAGCGTCTTCGCCTATTGAACGACCCATCGACCCGAGCCATTCGTAGTCACGGCCTTCGCCGAGCCCCAAGCTCTCGCACAAGGCAGAGAAGACCCCCGAGGCCGTCCGGTAGCGGGGCCCGCCTAGCTCGGCCAGCAGGTTCGCCAGTGCCAGCCAACCGGGAACGGCCTCACCGGGCGCTGCCACGGCGGCGGCGAAACGCTGTAGTCTACCGTC
>PIVZ01000261.1 GCA_003354045.1 bacterium | reverse complement strand
CCTAGGGGGGGAGCGGTCGGCGTTGGTGGCTTGCCGGCGGATGCCCTCCGGCCGACAAGCCACCTTTACGTTTCGAGCCCGTGGCGGTTGCTAGCACGAGGGTAGTGATCTCCCCCCGTCCGGTGAAGAGTCGCCTTCAGGCGGGCTTCGCGCCTTGAATCTTTCCCGTTCCGACCAGCGCCTTTACCGCCGCCGACACGCCATCGACGCTCAAGTAGTACATCGGGAAGATGGTCCGAATGAGCCGGTTCGTATGCGTCTGATTCCACAGACGCTCCTCTTCAGGATTGACCCACACCGCGCGGTCGAAGTGCTCGGCTATCCTTTGCATCCATGCGATCCCGGGCGTCTCGGTGGTCGTACGCGGGTCGATACCCCCGTGCTGTTCCATGAGCTCCGCCGGGTGCATGGCCGCGTCCCCGACCAGTAGGACTTTCCATCGCTGATCCAGGCGGCGCAGCAATTCGGCCGTGGGGATCGCCGCGTTACGCGTCATGCGCGCATTGGTGAAGAGCTTGTCGTAGATGCAGTTGTGGAAGTAGTAGGACTCGAAGGCCCGCAGGCCGCGCTCTTCATGCAGGGCCGTGAGCAATCTGCTCACCGGCCGATAGAAAGGCGTCATCGTCCCGCCGACATCCATCAGCAGCAGCAGGCGGACGTTGTTTCGTCGCGGCGGCCTGAACACCAGTTCGATCTCACCGGCGTTGCGGCAGGTCTCGTCGATCGTCTCATCCAGGTCGAGCTCGCTGTCGATGCCCGTGCGCGTGAGCTGGCGCAGTCGCTTGAGCGCCACCTTCATCTGACGCACGTCGAGAGCAACGTCGGTACGGTATTCCTCGAAACGGCGTTCTTCTACGACCTTCATGGCCGAGCGGTTCCCTCCCGGACCGCCGACGCGCACACCAGTCGGATGAACGCCGCCGTGGCCATAAGGAGAGCGCCCGCCGGTGCCCACCCAGCGGTCTCCCCCGTCGTGCCGCTCGGTCTGCTCGGCCAGCGTTTCCAGGAGCCGCCGCATGAGCTCGTCTCCGGAGAGTCGTTCGAGCGCGGCCAGCTCTTCAGGGGACAGCTGCGGGAAGTTCTTCGGATCTTTCAGCCAGTCGAGCACCTCTTCGGTGATGCCATCGCCGAAAGCGCCCTCCACGCCTTCGAACACGTGCGCGAACACACGGTCGAACGCATCGAAGTATGCCTCGTTCTTGACCAGGCAGGCGCGCGAGAGGTTGTAGAAGTGCCTCAGGCTCGAGCCGTGCAGTCCCAGTGCGATGGCGTCGGCCAGTGCCAGCCATTCCTGTGTGCCGACCGGAACACGCTCGTCGCGCAGTCCGTAGAAGAGTTCGAGAAACATCCTACTGGTTGTAACGCGGTCCCAACTCGCTCCAATCGCTGGGGTAGTTGCCCCCCTGACCGTCGTAGCGTTTCAGAGCCTCGGTGTCCTGTTCGGTCTTCAGCAACGAGCCGACGAACGGAAGGTGGTTCTCGAGCTGTTCGTTGGAAATCCCGCCTCTGAGCAGCGCGGAGATCCAATCAATGAGCTCCGAGGTGGAAGGCTTCTTGCGCAGGTCTGGCTGCTCACGCAGCCAGTAGAACTTGATCAAGACCTGGTCGAGAAGCGTCGCGTCGAGGTTCTTGTGGTGGACGTCCACGATCTCTTTCATGAGCGCCGAGTTCGGGAACTCGATGTAGTGGAAGATGCAGCGGCGCAGAAAGGCGTCCGGCAACTCCTTTTCGTTGTTCGACGTGATGATCACGATGGGCCGCTGCTTGGCCGCTATCTCCTCGTTGGTCTCGATTACCGTGAAACGCATCTCGTCGAGCTCGTGAAGAAGGTCGTTGGGGAACTCCACGTCGGCCTTGTCGATCTCGTCGATCAGCAGCACGTGGCGATCCTCGGCCGCAAAGCAACGTCCGAGGGGGCCGAGCTTGATGTAGGCACTGATGTCGGAGACGTCACCACCGCCGAAGCGGCTGTCGTTGAGCCGCTGGACGGTATCGTAGACGTAGAGACCGTCTGCGGCCTTGGAGGTGGACTTCACGTGCCAGCGCTCGATGGGCATGCCGAGGGCCTCGGCCATGTGATGGGCCAGCAGGGTCTTCCCGGTGCCCGGCTCTCCGCGTACCAGCAGGGGCCGCTCGAGCGCTATGGCGCAATTGACGGCATCTACCAACGGTTCCGAGGTGATGTAGTCCGCCGTGCCGGTAAACCGGTAAAAGTCGCTGTTCTTCGACATTCCTTGTTCTCCTGGGTGTTTCAATACGCCGCTTCGAGGCTGGCCCCTTTCGGGCGGCGCGTCGTCTCTTGCCGGCAGTCTACTCGCGTTGGGTGCGACGTGCCCCGTTTCACGTCGATCTCATATCAGCCCGCACGCTAGGCCGCCGAAGGTGCAGCCTGCCGCAGGGGAGCACCACAGGCAATCGCCGGGTTGCGAACATGGAAGAGACGGCTCGAGCCGGAGGCATACGGGGGGCGACGGGTCTCAAACCAGACCGGCCGACCTGCAAGGGGGTAACAGGCCGGCCGGCATAGACGCCCTAGACGGGCGCCGGGTAAGCCTCCCTGGACCTGGCGATCTCGGGAGGCCGGCTGGCCAGTAAGGGGGAACCGAGCCAGCCAGAATACGGGCGCGCCGGCTGAATGCGCCGGCTTCGCCCGTTGGCTTCTCTCGAATTGTCAATCGTTACTGCGGGATCCCTTGTTCTATGATGTCCTTCTCCCTGAGCTTCCAGTAGCGACCGTATTCGCCCAACCATGTTGCCGTCAGCGCGCCAACATCGTTTCCATAGTTAACCTGTGTGGTCATCGTAGCCAGGGTGGCCCGCGACATGTCGCTGAATATCTTGGTCTTGAACGCGTAGGTCAGCACTCCTGTTCCCGGCTCCTTGCGCGGGATGATATAGAAGATGCCGATTCCGCTCCGGCTTCCCTGGCCCTTCCTGGCCGCTTTGTCCTTGAACACGTGGATCCCGTTCCTGCGGACAGTGAAATCCTCAGGGAAGAGCGTCCCGCGGTAGACGACGCCGTTTACGTTGCTGACTATGAACGAGACCGTCTCAGTGGATAGATCGACCTCGCTGAGGGGGTTGAATCGCGCGTGCATCTTGAAGAGGTCCGGCTTCCCTCTCTTGCCGAACCTGATCAGCTGCGGGTCTTCGAGCAGCGGCTGGCAGCTCTGCACCTCCTCACAGGTGGAACCACAGGTTGGCAGTCCCGTCCAGCAGTTGGCATCCGCACAGTCCACGAGGCCGTCGCCGTCGTCATCGAAGCCGTTGGCGCAGTCTTCGGCGCTAGGCGGATCGCACTGCTCTCCGGCCTCGAGGATGCCGTTGCCACAGATGCCGGTGCCGGCCGGCCCCGGGTCGAGGACGTCGGTAGGCTCGTCGTCGCAGTCATTTCCCGGATCGGTGTCGTTGGAGGTCGTGCTCACGCACACACTGTTACAGAGGTCCTCGCTGCCGTCGCACGGTCCGGACTGGAGGTCGCCCGCGGTCGGCGCCGCGATGTCCACCTCTACGGTGATCTCGAAATCGACGCTCTCGCCGGCACCGAGCGTTCCGAGGTCGCAGGTACTCACGCCTACCGCTCCCTCGACGCACGAGGCCGTGGCAGCAACGAACGCCGTGTTGATATCGAGCGTGTCGGTCACGACCACATTGAATGCGTCGCCCGATCCCGTGTTGGTTACTCGCACCGGGTAGGCAAGCAGGTTGCCGGCCAGGACGGCATCCGGTGAGTCGCTCACTACGACGGTCAGGTCGACGTCGCTCTCTCTCAGGCACCCCGCACTGCAGCCGTCGCTGTCGTCATTGTTGCCGTCATCACAGCCCTCACCGGGATCGACGGCGCCGTTGCCACACCTATGCAAGCCGAGAGCGATGTCGTCGACGATCTGGCCGGCCCGTACGCGCCGGATGGGGGTGGTGAGCGTGACCGGATCAACGTCACTATCAACGCCATCGTCCTCGACACTGTCCTGCGGACTTGGCTGGTACTCCGGAGGAGGGGAGAACGACAGATAGTAGCTGCCGGGCGTCACGTTGCTGAAGCTGACCCACCCATCGTTGGCCGTAGCCACCGTCGCTACCACGGCAGAACCTCCGCTACCCGCGGCATCGTGCAGGTCGACGGGTACGTTCGCCACCGGAAGCTCGCCCGCATTCTGAACGCCGTTGGCGTTGACGTCGTACCAGACGTAGGCGGCCACGCTCGCCGGCTCTTCTATTCGGCAGCTCGAGTCGCATCCGTCGTCGTCTTCGACGTTCGCGTCGTCGCATTCCTCGCTACCCTCCACGACCCCGTTGCCGCAGATCGCGAGCGTGGTCGTGGTGGTCGATGTCGTCGTAGTCGTCGTGGTCGTCTCGGTAGTTGTCGTTGTCGGCTCTATGCCGCAGGTCTCGTCGCAGCCGTCACCCGGCACGGCGCCGCCGTCGTCACACTCCTCTACGCTGGCCTGCAGGTGTCCGTCGCCACACGATGCCGGAGTGCAATCATTGAGGCAGGCGTCGGTGTTCGAGTCGTTGCCGTCGTCGCAGGCCTCGACGCCGTCGCGGACATTCCCATCGCCGCAGGAAGCCGCCGAGCAGTCGTTGAGGCATGCATCGGTGTTGGAGCCGTTGCCGTCGTCACAGGCCTCGACGCCGTCGTGGAGCTGTCCGTCGCCGCAGGAAGCCGCCGAGCAGTCGCTCAGGCAGGCATCGTTGTTTGAGTCGTTGCCGTCGTCACAGGCCTCGGCTACTTCGGGGATACCGTTGCCGCAGATCACGACGTCGGTCGGCTCATCGTCGGCGTTATTGTCTGGATTTGAATCCGGCGAGGTCGTCGTTACTTCTGCCGCAGCGCACAGGTCTTCGCTGCCATCGCAATCGCCGACCCCGAGGGTGCCGTGGGACGGCGTATCGCCGGCCACTTCGACGTCAATTTCGAATTCGATCGCCTGACTAGCAACGACCGCGCCGAGCTCGCAGGTCGCCACGCCCGACTGGTTCTCCGCACAGGGGATCGTCGAGTCGATGAAAGTGGTGTTGGGATCGAGACTGACCGTCACGACCACGTTCGCGGCATCGCCGGGGCCGTTGTTTCCGACCGTGACGGGGTAGGTCAGAATATCGCCGGCAAGGATTGGGTCGAGGTGGTCGGTCAAGGAAACGCTGACGTCCGCCGGCGCTTCCCCAACGCAAGTTTCGTCGCAGCCGTCGCCTGGATCGGTGTTGCCGTCGTCGCACTCCTCGTCGCCTTCGACCGTGCCGTCACCGCACACGGCCAGAGTGGTCACGCAGTCTGCAACCATCCCCAGTCCGCCAAGCTCGGTGACGGTGAAGTAGTCTCCGAACTCCAGTCCCGCGTATATCGGCTGGCTGCAGGAGGTGTGCACGCAGCCGAGGACCGTCTCTCCGGTGTCGAACGTGATCTCGTACGAGGCTGTCGGCCGGAGTCTCGTTCCGTGCTCGACCGTAAGTACCATCGTGTCGCCATCGACACTGGCGATCGCGAGGTCATGGACCAGGGTGTTAGAGGCGTAGTTGTCGTTTACCGGCGCGACTCCGCCGTACGTTTCCGCCTCTACCGGTGTTCCACCGCAGTTCTTGGAGACGGCCACGTCGATACTGCTCGCGGTCGAGACCAGAGGGTGCTGGAAGGCAACCTCCATGTACTGGATCTTGATGCCGTCCTGGCAGCAGTCGGTGGTTTGTGCGCCGGCCGAGGCGGCCGACAGGAGTAACAGCAGGGTGGATAGCCCGAGCCAGAAACTCGGCCCCTCCAACACCAGCGTCCGAGTTCTGCGCAAACCTCGGCTGAGCAGCCGATTTTCCGCATGCCGGAGCCAGAGCTTTTTGGAATCCATTGACGCCCCCTTTCTCGCTCGACGCTTTCACGACCCGTCTGGGGTGGCGTCTATCAGCGAAGGCGCAAGGTTGTCATCAAACTCCGGTGGCGCCGCTCATCAGCGGGCGGCCGCCGTGGCCGGTCCCTTATTTTGATGACGTTCTAAGCCTTGCCCTGGAGGAGACTTTAACGCAGTGGGTAGGGCGAGCGCAAGGGGTTTTTTGTGTAGAAAGGGTGGCTGTGAGCCGGCTTTATCGAGCGGTGATTTAGGATAGCCAAAGGTCTGGCCATGAAGCGAAGTGACAGTTGCCATTTCACATATAAGCATTTGAAAATAGGCAGAAATACGCGAGATGGGGGCTGAGATAAAACCGGCCGGCCTGCAAGGGGGTAACAGGCCGGCCGGCATAGACGCCCTCATGCGGGCGCCGGGTGTGCCTCCGTGGACCTGGCGGTCACCGGAGGCTGGCTGACCGGTAAGGGGGACCAGATCAGCCAGATCTGGGGCGGCGCCGACGGCAGAATGCCCCGGCACCGCCCGCTCGTTTCCTTCATATGCGAAGTCTCTACTGCTGGATCCCTTGTTCTATGATGTCCTTCTCCCTGAGCTTCCAGAAGCGACCGTATTCGCCCAACCATGTTGCCGTCAGTGCGCCAACATCGTTTCCATAGTTAACCTGTGTGGTCATCGTAGCAAGGGTGGCCCGCGACATGTCGCTGAATATCTTGGTCTTGAACGCGTAGGTCGACACTCCGGTTCCCGGCTCCTTGCGCGGGATGATATAGAAAACGCCGATTCCGCTCCGGCTCCCCTGGCCCTTCCTGGCCGCTTTGTCCTTG
>PIVZ01000858.1 GCA_003354045.1 bacterium | reverse complement strand
CGACCAGACCGGAAAAGGCCATTGGCGAGCCCGAGATGTGGGAACGTGCGGAGAAGGCCCTCGGAGAAGTGCTCGATGCCGAGGCCTCCGGCTATCAGGTAAACGAAGGCGATGGCGCTTTCTACGGACCGAAGATCGACTTCTGCGTGCTCGATGCGATGAAGAGAGAATGGCAGCTGAGCACCGTGCAGCTCGATTTTTTCCTGCCCGAGCGGTTTGCTCTGAAGTATGTCGATAGCGGGGGCAGCGCGTGCCAACCGGTGATGATTCACCGTGCCGTGCTCGGCTCCCTGGAACGATTCATCGGCATTTTGCTGGAACACACTGGAGGCGCCCTGCCGCTGTGGCTGGCGCCGTGCCAGGTGCGCCTGGTGACCGTTACCGACAAGCAGAACGCCTACGCGGCCGACGTCGAAACGAGACTTCGGCGCATGGGCATTCGTGCGCAGGCAGATCTGCGCAATGAGAAGCTCGGCTTCAAGATCCGCGAGGCTCAGAACCGGAAGGTTCCCGTGATGGCCGTCGTAGGAGACCGCGAAGTCGAAAGTGGAACCGTCGCACCGCGTCTGAGAGACGGCGGCCGGCAACTCGACCCGATGGGGGTCGAGGAGTTCGGAAAGTGGCTGCTCGATACGAGTCGGCCCGACAATGGAGGTGTCCCATAGCCAAGCAGCAAGAGCTCAGAATCAACTCGGCAATACGCGCCCGTGAAGTCCGACTGATCGACACTAATGGAGATCAGCTCGGAATCATGACGCTCGCGGATGCACGAGGCATGGCTGAAAGCAGAGGGCTCGATCTGGTGGAGGTCGCCGGTGAGGCCAGCCCGCCGGTCTGCCGGATCATGGACTTCTACAAATTTCGCTACGAACAGCGAAAGAAGAACCAGGAGTCCAAGCGAAAGGCTTCCGCAACCTCCGTGAAGGAAGTGAAGATCAGGTCGCGTACCGAGGAGCACGACATCGACTTCAAGACCGGCCACATTCTTCGCTTCTTGGCCAAAGGCCACAGGGTGAAGATCTCGGTCTTCTTCAAAGGGCGGGAGATCACGCGACCGGCGCTTGGCAGGAAGACACTGGATACGATGCTCGAGTCGATAAAAGAGCACGCCACACCGGAAGGTACGCCGCGTATGGAAGGGCGTCATATGTCCGTGATCGTCGTGCCCAACAAGAAGTGAAGGGAGAATTCGATGCCGAAGGTCAAGACAAGGCGAGGCGCGGCAAAGCGCTTCAAGCTTACAGGCAGCGGAAAACTTAAGAGAAACCGTGCCTATCATCGCCACCAGCTGTCGGCCAAGACGAGGAAGCAGAAGCGTAGGCTGCGTACATCGACCACGGTGGCCAGCGTCGATGCGAAGGCGGTTCGCCGCCTGCTTCCGAATGGTTGATGTCTCGGTGGAAGACCGAGAGGCACAGGAGAAACTGCAATGCCAAGGGTAACCAGGGGAACAAAGGCGCGGCGGCGCCATAACCGGATACTGAGCCGTGCGAAAGGCTACGTAGGTGGGCGTAAGCTCTATCGCCAGGGCCGCGAGACCATCGAGAAAGGACTCACCTACGCCTACCGCGACCGCAAGGCGCGCAACCTCGAGTTCCGTCGTCTGTGGAACGTGCGTATCAACGCTGCTGTGCGGGCCGAGGGA
>PIVZ01000260.1 GCA_003354045.1 bacterium | reverse complement strand
CAGGTGGCCGATGCGCTGATTCAGGCGAATACCGTCCATCTCGAAGTCGAATTCTCCGAACTGCATGCAGAGGAGTCCATCCTCGGTGAGATGCTCGAAACTCTCGATTATCATCTCTTTGGTGTAGAGATAGCTCTCCGAGAGGACGAAGGCACCGGCGGTCGCGGCGTTCATGGCGGCATAGCTGTCCGGCGCCACGAAGAAAATGAGATCATAGCGGCCTTGCTGACGGGCAAGAAAAGATCGGCCCTCGTCGACTACAAGGTTCACCTTGGGATTGGCTGGGAGGTTTCCGGTGTAGTCACGAAATTCCGTCGTCAGCAGACGGACGGTGACCGGATTCAATTCAACCGCGGTGATGCGCTCGGCGTCAAAATGCAAACCGGCGAGGATCTCGTGTCCGCCGGCGGCTCCGATGATGAGAATCTCGCGACGGCTCCGTTCCGGTGTGTTGAAAGGGAAGGCCCTTGCGTCCCTGTCAAAGCGCTTGAGATGGGCTGGGTTGCCGTCGTATTTATATAGCGTCGATCCCCACATCCCGTCGTGGTGAACGATGCGGAAAGCGTCGGCCATGAATGTCGATGGCGTTACGTCGACACGGAACACTGGGCTCCACTCGGAGAAAAGCCTTTCGCTTTCAGGCCCCACGGTCTTTTCTGCGTCCGTGACGGGATCGGGCAGAAGCCCCGGCTTCAAAGCGGCAATCGAGAAGACGACGGCCAGTACCAACGAGCAGTGGCCGAGAATCCGTCCGTCCGAGTATGCGAGCTTTGCGCCGGTCAGTGCCAGTAACGTGGCGCTCAGGAAGATGCACGACGGCGGGCCGACCACTGAAAGCAAAGGCACGACGGCGGCGCAGCCGAGAGCCGCGCCGAGAAGATCTGCGCAGTAGAGCTTGGTGACGCGTTCACGGAAGTGGCTGAGAAGCGCGGCGATCATGACGCCGATCGGCAAGAAAGAGGCGAACAGTGCCAGGCATATGATGATCAGCTTGACCGGCTCTGCCGGATGCTCCCAAAAGCGGAAGGTATCGAGCGGCGTAAGAGCCACGACAAAGTAACCGGCGGCTACCGCGAGGCTTGCCGCCACGCAGCCGAAGCGAAGGACCTGGCCGAGCCATTCCTCGGTGCGCCGGCCGAATATCGTCACGAAGACCGCTCCCGAGCCGATGCCGAGCAGTGCGAAGCCGATGATCAGATAGGTGTAGTAGTAGAAGAGCTTGAAAGAGATCAGGCGCGTATAGCTGATCTCGATCAGCAGCGCCGCCATGCTGATCAAAAAGATCTCCGGGTAGAAGCTTCGCGAGCGTGACGGCACGGGCGTGCAGTAGAGGTAAAATGGCCGTCTCGGTCAAGTCGTGGCAGGCGACCGGTGCGCTACGATTCAAGCGGGCTCACCCGTGCAGTCGCCGGCCCGGCGCGTGAGCCGCCGGAGCAGGAAGCTCTGTTTCTTCACGTTCAAACCAGGAGCGTCGGATGACAAGGCCGACTTACCCCGCTAGACCCAGGGGCAATATGAAAGTCTACACCACAGCTCCAATGGAAGACCCACGTGATGCGCGCACGATCTTCCCGCGCCTCGAGGAGATCGGCTACGATGGCGCATTCAGCTTCGAGGCGAAGCACGATCCGTTCCTGCCTCTGGCCGTTGCCGCCGAGCACACCAGCCGCATCGTGCTCGGCACGGCGATAGCGATCGCGTTTGCTCGCAATCCGATGAATCTGGCCAATCTTGCCTACGGCGTGCAATCGATCACCGGCGGGCGCTTCATCCTCGGACTCGGATCGCAGGTACGCCCTCATATCGAGAAGCGCTTCAGCTCGGTGTGGTCGCATCCGGCGAAACGCATGCGCGAAATAGTACTGGCCATCCGCGCGATCTTCGATTGCTGGGAAGGGGAGGCCGAGCTCGACTTCCGCGGCGAGTTCTATCGCCACACACTGATGATCCCAGCCTTCAACCCCGGACCCAACCCGTTCGGGCGGCCCCCCATATATCTGGGCGGTTTTCAGCCGAAGATGACCGAGGTCGCCGGGGAGGTTGCCGACGGTTTTATCGCCCATCCGTTCAACACCCGGCAATCGTTGCTCGAGAACGCCTTGCCTGCCCTCGAACGTGGTCTCGCCAAGACGGGGCGGGGTCTCGAAGACCTACGAATCATCTGCGCCACCATCGTGGCGACGGCCGACGACGAGGCCGAGCTCGAGCGCGTCAAGGAAACAGTGCGCAAGCAGCTCGCATTCTACGGCTCGACGCCTGCCTACCGGCCGACGCTCGAGTGTCACGGCTGGGGCGAGCTTCACGCGGAGTTGAACTCCTTGTCGAAGCAAGGCCGTTGGGACGAGATGGCGGCGCTTATAGACGATGACATCTTGAACGCCATAGCCGTTGTCGGTCC
Organism: bacterium; assembly: GCA_003354045.1. GTDB lineage: Bacteria > Desulfobacterota > Binatia > UBA1149 > CAITLU01 > PIVZ01. The sequence continues at coordinate 4,276 of PIVZ01000260.1, read as the reverse complement.
GCGCAGTGGGATCGCAGCGGCCATCCGCGAGCGGCTTGAAGGAATCGCCGACGGCGTCAGCCTGACCAACAATCGTGCCCCGGACCCGGGCCACTGGGCCGACATAGTGTCGGATCTGAAAAACGGCGGCTAAAACTTGCGCGTGGCGAGGATCTCCTCCGACCAGTAGTTGGGTTCGCGGCGCTCGAAGAACGCGCTCATTGCCTCGGCGACCTCGGGCGACATGAAGAACCCGGGCGCTATCACGCTCAAGAAGTTGCCCGAGTACTGAAGCGGCGTATCGACGGCTTCGAAGCTCTGCTTGCCTGCGGCTATGCAAGGGGGGACGAGGTCCAATATCTCGTCGCACCACTTTTCGACTTCCGCATCGACCAGGCGGTCCTGAACCACGGTGTTGCACAGGCCGCCCTCGAGGCCCTCTTGAGCGGTAAGCTGCCGGCAGCGCAGCCACATCTCGCGGGCCCGCTTCATTCCCACTACGTGTGCCGAACTGGACATCATGTAGCCGGTAGCCGGACTACCGACGCGCGGTCCGTTTTGTGCGAAGATCGTACTCTCGCCGGCCACAGTGAAATCGCAGGTGTAGGCCATGTGGTTGTGCGCGCCGATACAGTAACCGCGCACCGCCGCAATCACCGGCTTGAGGCAACGCTTGATACTAGGGTCGACCTCGGCCATTGCGGGCGTCATGCTGCCTTGCAGGTCTCCGCCCACGCCGAAATGAGGGCCGGTGTGCGAGATCACAATCACACCGATACTCGAATCGTGGTTGGCGTCGCGTAGCGTATCGACTAGCCCCTGGAACATCTCCGCGTTGAGCGCGTTCATGCGCTCAGGGCGGGCCAGCCGGATGCGTGCAACCCCGCCACCGCGTGTGCGATGACGCTTGTCGTAGATCAAGGTTTCGTAGCCGAATCCTTCGACCGGCGTCCACTCTCCCCATTCCGACATCAGTAGCCTCCTACTATCGTTTGCGCGTTTGCGAGCATGTCAACGAGCGTATCTTCATCGATTCGCTCCAGGTATTCGACCGCGGACCCGAGCTCCACGAATTGGCTCCACAGCGGGCAGGCCACCAGTCGAACGTTTGTTTCGTCCTTCATGGCCACGACCAGGGCGCGCACGTCCGACCAGCGGGAGTCAAGGCCTTCTTTGTGGCCGAACGGCAACCCGGCGGCTTCCGCTCCGGCTATCACCTTGCCGCGCGCCTCCCGTGTCTTGAAGTTGGGCGACCATTGGAAAGTGCCGGTGTCGAGCGCAACCAGGGCTTCGCCCGTGAAGATTACGACGGCCTCATCCCCATGTTTGGCCACGGCTCGCGCCAGGGCGAGGTTTCCCAGCACGGAGTCTTCCAGTGCGTCACGACAGATAAGTAGCGTGGTCATCTTGCTCTCCTGAGGACCGGTGGCCCGTTTCTTCGAATCATAGGTCCAGGGCTCGCCAGGTGGAAGGATCTCGCGTGATCGCGGTGAGGGCCCCGTTCCGCAAGGGTCTCGGAAACCCGCACGGACCACTCAGAAGGCCGCGGGTTCCCTACTGCTCGTCTTCTTCCTTGAGCCGAATGCGACTCTGGAGCTCTGGATACTTGCCGTCGATGCCGTCGTAGAACTCCCGGATTCTGTCCATGTCTTCCGTCATGTTTCCGGTGGGGACGAAACACAAGCCGACTCCGCCGACCTTGCGGCTGTAGTCCAGGAAGGAACAGAGCAGCGGAACCTTGGCGCCGACCGCGATGTGGTAGAAGCCGGATTTCCAGTATTCGCGCTTGCCTCGCGTGCCAGAGGGCGGAACCACGAGATAAAGGCCGTCGGCCTTCTCGAAGTTTTCGACGACCTGGCCGACGACGCCGCTTGTGGAGCTACGGTCAATGGGGATGCCGCCCAGCCGCATGAAGAACGCACGCACCGGAGCGGGAAACATCTCGCGCTTTCCCAGCCAAGAGACACTCATGCGAAGATTCCATCCTACCGCGAGCATATGCGGCATGTCCCAGTTGCTGGTGTGAGGGGCCGCAATCACGATCACCTTCGGTGAAGGCGGGAGCGCGCCTTCTACCTTCCAGCCGAAGAACCACAGGTAGAGGCGTGAGATCCAGTAGCGTAGATTTCCGGCGCGCTCGCTCTTAACTTCCATGGATCACCACTGATGCTAGGCGCTGCAGCAGATCGTGTGGTGATCGATGTCGGTAAAGCTGGCTTGAAAGATAAACCACACTGTAGCACATCCCGAGAGCCCCGCTCTGTCAACAAGACAGTGCACGGCTGCAGCTTTGCGCGAACCAAGCGTCATCGTATCTGCCGTTTGCCGGGCGATGGTCGGAGTTGCGCGATGCAAGCGGCCGCGCTCGGCGCCCGGCTAGCGCGAAGGTAGGACCACATGCCGCTTGCGGTGGCCGACGAGACTGATGAACTCTCCGAAAGTCCACGCGCTCAATTGTTCGAGCCTTCCTATGAGGCTCGGGGTGTCGGCAAGAATGCGCTCGGGCTCTATTTGTCCGTTGAGGCTGCGAATCTGCTCGAGGTGAACCGGCACGGTTATCCATCGCTCGATCATGGGAGCGTCTACTTCCAGGTGGAACTGGAACGCGTACACGTTCTTGCCGTATCTGAACGCCTGGTTGGTGCAGGTCGGGGAAGTGGCCAGGTGCTCGGCACCCGCAGGGATATCGAAGGTGTCACTGTGCCATTGGAATATCTGCTCGGTGGTATCGAGCTTTCCGAGCAGACGATCGGCGGCGCCGGCCTCCGTCAGAGAAAGTGGGTACCAGCCGATCTCGGTTTCGGGGTTTTCATGGACACTGGCCCCGAGTGCCTTGGCGATGAGCTGAGCCCCGAGGCAGATACCGAGGGTCGGGAGGTTTCTCTCGATGGCCTCCTCGACCAGGGCGATCTCACGGCTAAGGTGGGGCAGCTCGTCCATCTGATGGAGATTCATCGGACCGCCGAGCACGATCATGCCGTCGTAGCCCTCCAGCTTCGGCTCGGCATGCGGATGGCGGGAGAAATTGACGTAGCGTATGCGGAATCCCGCACGTCTCAGCAGCGGGTCGAGCGTTCCGAGGATCTCGTAGGGGACGTGCTGGACGACCAGCAGTTTCTTTGTCGATCTGGGTTCCATTCGTGGGTGGACTCTATGTTTGCGCTGGCGCCGCTCGGCTGCAGCCGCCGGTGCGCCGTTCTCAGTCGGCGAACCTGTTCACCGAGCTGTGGCGTTTCGAGAAGTCGAAGTCCTTCATGTCCTTGGCGGCCAGCTTCTTGGAGGCGCATTGATGCAGGCACCTTCCGCAGAAGTCGCCGCAGATGATGCCGAAGCAGTTGTCCACCATCGTGTTGTCGTACATGTGTATGTTGCTGCCGTGCCGCTCGGAGAAGAAATGCTCGAATTGACCGGGCCCTTCGGGAATCTTGACGTCGGAGCGTCCGCCGGAACCATCGACCATACCGTAGATTCCGTAGGAGCAGCGGACGTCGTCTCGCGCGGCGTAAGAGATCGTCTTCCCGTCGATGACGAGTGACTGGCTCTCGGTCTCGGAGAGCGCTCCCGCCGGACATTTGCGTGCGCACTTGGCGCGGCAGTCTTCTTTGCGGCAAAGCTCCGGCCCATCGTAGAGCGGCGTGGGCTCGAGCTCGGCCGAGGTCAGTATCGAGTTATAACGTTGCATGGCCCCGAACTCGGGTGTGAGCGCCAATGTGTTCCAGCCGAAATCGGCTATTCCGGCCGCCACGCCTGCGTGTCGATGGGAGAACTCGGCCCGTATGGTGTTGGCCGTGAGGATGTCGTCCATGTACTTGTACATGCTGGTCACCCAGGTCGGCATGAAGCACAGGGTCTTATGGCCTCTGTACTCGAGCTGCTTTGCCATGCGGTTGACCAGGCGTGAGCTCTCGATGTTGGTCAGTCCGTAGCCGTAGAAGAGGTAAGGGCTGATCGTCTTGTTGGGGTTGTCGGGAGCGCCCCACACGTCGGCCGCTCCTTGAATGATGTGCAGTGCGATGGAGATGACCGACTTGCACTCGGGTAGGAAGTCGGTCGGTCGATGTCCTTCGGGTGCCTCCGCGAAGCGCTCGACCGGCGCGATGCCCACAAGATCGGCGCCCCAGTCCAGAAGGTTCTCCACGACCTGCCCGGTCAACTTGTCCATCTCATTCCTCCCATCGATCGATCGGTCCGGCGACCGTCTCCCGCGTACTCGGAGCCGGCCGCCGTCCTGTCTTGTCCAATGATCGTGTCTTGAAAATAATATGTATTGGTATTTTAATATTGCAATACAAAAAAA
>PIVZ01000259.1 GCA_003354045.1 bacterium | reverse complement strand
CAGGTCAACAACAGAGTCGGGAGTCCCGATGGCCCGGCCCCTGTCGATCTGCCCTCAGGATTGGCCCGGTAGTCCTCGACATCGGCTTTGGCATCACTTCTTATCCGCTCCAACGATGAGGTCGCATTCATTAGCCACGCGAAGTCTTCATCGGACATAAAGTCAGGTTTTTCCCAATCTTCACGATTTGACATGTTCACTCAGCCTCTCGGGTTGGATGCTCATCGGTCAGGCTCTGCGGTGGTTACAGCATCGAGTCTCGGAGCGGTTCCGGTTCCCTGGACACCCCCGGCCGCCGTTGAGGCGCCTTTATAAACCAAAGCTTGGCCCATGACCATAGTGTTCCAGCAGCGCTTTGCCGGAATACGACCCGTCTCCGAGCTAGTGGTCGTCTTAGAGGAGGTCGGACAAGAGCAAGGACCGCACCTGCTCAATCGAGCTTGGCGATCACTTCCTCGCCGTAGCGCTTGATGGCTTCCAGCTTCGCAGCGAGCGGAGGCTGCACACGCATGGCGGCCACGCCGGGGTCAGCCTGCTCGGCATAGTAAGTCCACGGCGTTACTTGGAGATCGGTGACCCCCAGATCCTCCAGGCGATGGATGTCGTCCGCGGTCTGGGCGTCGGGGCAGTGCAGCATGATGTCGAAGGGTTCCTTCTCGCGCCCAAACTCCCGGCGAAGGGTGTTCAGCTCTGCCAGCACCCCCTCGATCTCTTCCATCGGGTGCATGACGCCGAGCCAGCCGTCGCCGTGGCGGGCCGCACGCCGCAAAGCGGGATTGGTCGTACCACCCACGTAGATGGGAATGCGCTTCTTTGGCACCGGTGCCATCGTCAGGCGGTCGAAGTCGTAGTACTTGCCGTGAAACTCCACCATGCCGCCGCCCAAGAGAAGGCGAATGATTTGAATGGCCTCATTCTGGCGGACGCCGCGGGTCTTCTTGTCCTGGCCGAGCCACTTGAACTCCTCGGGCATCCAAGCCAGCCCTACGCCGAGGGCGACGCGGTCGTTGGAGACCGCTGCCACCGAGCACAGACTCTTGGCTTCGAGCAGAGGCTGGCGGATCGCCAGCCTGAGCACGGAGGGAATGAAGCGGATGCGTTTGGTCACTGTGGCCATGGTGGTGATGGCCACCCAGGGATCCAGGACGGGGACATCTAGCGGCCAGAAGCGCTTGCCATCGGGCGTATACGGGTAGGGGACGGAGATCTCCTCCGGGAAAAAGGGGGCGTCGGCAACCTGAAGGCTGTCCCAGCCCCACTCATCGGCAGTGCGGGCGATATCTAGAAACTCGGCAGGGTCGACCATGAACAGGTGAAATCCGAACCTCATGACTCTTCTCCTCCTCTCTGAGCCAGGCGATAGTAAATCCCGGCGATAGTAAATCCAATGCGCCGTCCCGCGCGCTACCAGGGACCCGACGCGGGGTTTGTGCAACAATGCCACTCTGCGCGGCCACGAACGGGGAAACGCCGGAGCGGGACAGGGGCCGACCTGTCGGGTCACCGCGCCAGTCCTCGACGCTACCGAGTATGCCCCCCGGTAGCGCCGCCCCGGCTTGTGCCTGACGATCGGTTTGACAAGTTCCAGGAAGGCCGCAATAGAACAAACTAGAACTTGTTCTACTTGCGGCGCGTAACGTGAAAGAGATCATTGCCGAACTCGAGCGGTGGGGTAGGCAGGGCGAGGAGATCGCCATGGCCACCCTGGTGCGGATTCGCGGGTCCTCCCCGAGGCAGCCCGGGGCGCGCCTGTGCGTCACGCGTAGCGGCCAGATGGCCGGCTCGGTGAGCGGCGGGTGCGTCGAGAACGATGTTTTCGAGCAGGCTGTGCAGGTGCTCGACGGCGGCGAGCCGGTGCTTGCGAGTTACGGCATCGACGATGAGCTCAGTCTCGAAGTCGGGTTGAGCTGTGGCGGAGCGATAGACGTTCTAATAGAGCCGTTCGCGGCCTCGGAGGCCTGGCAGGCAGTCGAGGCGGCCGTCGGCGACGAGAAACCGGCGGCTTTGGCCACGGCCATTGGCCCCGGACCGCTGGCCGGCAGGAAGCTGGCCGTTCTGGATAGCGGTGAGACTGTCGGATCTATTGACGCCGCGGTGGATGGCGAGCTGGCCGACGAGGCACGGCGGATTCTGCTGTCGCAGACGAGTACCCGGGTGCTTACGGTTCCATGGAACGGCCAGGAGGTGGGCGTCTTCATCGAGGCCTTCGCGCCGCCGCAAAGACTCTTCATCGTCGGAGCGACTCACACGGCGATGTCGCTGTGCCGCATGGCCAAGGAGCTTGGCTTCCACGTCGTCCTGATCGACCCGCGCCAGCCCTTCGTTACCGCGGAGCGTTTCCCCGAGGCCGACGAGCTTCGCTGCGGTTGGCCGGGGGAAGTACTCGACGAGAACACTTTGGACGCCTACTCCTACGTCGTCACCCTGAGCCACGATCCAAAGTTCGACATTCCGACTCTGACGACGGCGCTACGATGTGAGGCGCGTTACATAGGCGCCATGGGCAGCCGCAAGACCCACGAGCGCCGCAAGAGACAGCTTCGTGAGACGGGCTTTTCGGACGAGGAGATAGCGCGCATATGTGCGCCCATCGGGCTCGACATAGGCGGGCGCAGCCCTGAAGAGATAGCCGTGGCGATCCTGGCCGAAATGCTCGCCGTGCGATATGGCAAGATCGGAGTCGCCCCGGGCGACGGTAATCCGGCGAGCGATGGCGGCGCCTAGGCAGTCCGGCGGAGAGTTCGTGTCGGCAGTGATCCTGGCCGCCGGCAGCTCCAGCCGCATGGGTAGACCGAAGCAGCTACTTGCGCTCGGTGACCGACCGCTCTTGCAGCACGTGGTGGACGAAGCGGTGGCATCGAAAGCTGGCGAAGTGGTCGTGGTGCTCGGCCACCGCGCAGAGGAGATTGCAGCGGCCATCGAAGACCGTGGATCGGCGCGCGTGGTCGTGAACGACGAGCATGAGAGCGGGCAGGGCTCGTCGCTTCGGGTCGGCCTGGCCGCCGTGGCGACCCACGCCGGTGCTGCGGCAGTCTTGCTCGGCGATCAGCCCGGCGTTTGCAGTGGGCTGATCGATCGAGTCGTGGAGGCATTTCTCGCCGGTGAGAAGCCGGCGGCCAGGCCGGTGTACGGCGGTGACGGTGGTCGTCGGGTCGCCGGTCATCCGGTGGTCCTGGCCAGAAGCCTGTGGCCGCGGCTGACGGAGCTTGATGGCGATGAAGGCGCGCGCGGCTTGCTGGCCGAGCATCCGCAGTGGCTGCTCGAGGTCGAGGTGGAAGGCGAGCCGCCCGCGGACGTGGATACGTTGGAGGATTACCGGCGCACCGTTGCCGGGCGCGAGGCCCGGGTATGAGCCGTGACGGCGGCGCGCGCGCCGGGCGTGGCGGTTTCTCGACACGCGTCGATGACGGCCTCGCTTGGATACGGACGAAACGGACGGAACAGACGCAAGAGACGGTGAGGGGCCGATGGGGATAGACATCAAAGAGACGTTTGAGGTGGAGGCGTCCGTGCAGACGGTCTGGCGCTTTCTGATGGATGCCGAGCGGGTGGCCGCCTGCATGCCGGGCGCCAAGCTCGAAGAGACGGTGGACGAGCGCACCTACGTCGGCAGCGTGAAGATCAAGGTGGGCGCGATCACCGCGAGCTACAAAGGCAGAGTCGAGTTCGCCGAGGTGGACGAGAGTGCCCATACGCTCAAGATAGTCGCCGAGGGGCGCGAGCCCGGCGGCGGCACCGCCAAGGGCTCGCTCAGCAGCAGCGTCGAGGCGCTTGCCGGCGGCAAGACGCAGGTGGTGACCCAGGCCAGCGTGGACCTTACCGGCCGCATCATGCAGGTCGGCCGCGGCATGATCCAAGGAGTGGCCCACCAGCTCTTCTTGCAGTTCGTCAAGTCGGCCAAGACGCGGCTGGAAGCGGAGGCCGACGGCGCACCCACCGCCGAGGCGGCCGTGCCCGCCGCCGGTGAAGAGTCGATCGCCGTGCTTCCACTCCTTCTCCGCACCCTGCGCGAGGCGGTGGCCCGCTTCTTCCGGCGCCTGTTCGGTGGCAGCGCCGACTGAGGAGGTTTGCAGTGCGACCGAGTAACGGAGCAGAGAAGATGCGCACTTCACGCCGGCCAGTATGGCCGGTGAACCCCCTGTCTGTGTCGGCAGCATGCGCCGCGCCCGGCCGTGTCAACCCGGGTCAAGCTGAGCCGCACGATCTCGAGCGGCACGAATTAGACGAGGGATCGATATGAGCAAAGCGCTCGACCAAGTAGTCGTAGTCGATCTGACCACCACGTTCTGGGCCTCTCTGGGGGCGGCGCTTCTCGGTGACTTCGGCGCCGAGGTAATCCGCATCGACGAGCCCCCCACTGAAGGCCGCCCGCGCGAGATCGCGAGCGCAGAGCGCGCGCCGGCCGAGTGGAACCACGATCACGAGCTCGTCAATCGCAACAAGATGAGCCTGGCCGTCGATCTCGACGGTGAAGGCGGGCGTGAGATCGTCGAGAAGCTTCTCGGAAAGGCCGACGTGGTGATGACCGACCGGCCGCGCGCCTGGCTGGAAGGACATGGGCTCGACCCGGACACGGTCACGGCGATCAAACCGGATATCGTCTATGCGCGCGGCACGGGCTTCGGGCCCGAGGGCCCCGATGCCGACCTCCCGCCGATAGATGAGCTGGCCGCAGCCCACACGGGAATGATGCCGATTCTCGGTCAGCCCGAGCAGCCGCCCGTATACCCGGGCCACGGTCAGATCTACACGACGGTGATGCTCGCCTTCGGTGTGGCCGGGGCGCTCTACCACCGCAGGCAGACCGGCGAGGGGCAGGTCATAGACGCCTCGCTGCTGGCCGGCAACATGTACGGCGCCAGCCTCGACCTGCAGGCCTTCCTGGCCATAGGCGGGGAGCGCTTTCTGCATCCCGTATCGCGGCTCGATGCCGGCAATCCCATGAGCGGTGTCACCTATCCGACCAGCGACGACTTGTGGGTGACTCTCACGATGCCGGATACCGATCGCTGGTGGCCGCTGCTGGCCGAGATCGTCGATCTCGACGTGGACGACGAGCGTTTCAACAGTCACGACAAGCGTTGCGGCGAGGGCCGGCTCGAGCTTCTCGAGGTTCTCGATCAGGCTTTCCGCAAGAAGCCTGCCGCGCACTGGCGGGAGACCTTCAGCGTCCGACAGATGTCGGCCGACGTGATCGAGGACTACAACTTCCCGATCACCGACAAGCAAGTCTGTGATGCCCGCTACATTCTCGATCTCGACGACCCGAGCTTCGGGCCTTTGAAGTCGCTCGGCTTCCCCATCTTCATGACCGAGACCCCCGCACGCATGCGCAGGAGCGCGCCACGGGCGGGACAGAACTCGGCCGAGATTCTCGCTGACATGCTCGAGTACTCGGAGCACGACATAGCCCGGCTCGAGCAGCAAGGAGTCATCGCCTGAGCCGCCGCTGCGCGGCCACTTGGCGATGAAACGGTGACGGCAATGGCAGGAGTACTCGAAGGAATAAGGGTCATCGACCTCACGATGTGGTTCCAGGGGCCGGTGGCGGGGCAGCACCTGGCCGACCTTGGCGCCGAGGTCATCCATTTCGAGAGTCCCAAGGGCGGCGACCTCGGGCGCGGCGTGCGCAGCATCAAGGCGCTGCCGGTCGGCGATTGGAACCAGTACTTCCTGGTCATCAACCGCAACAAGAAGAGCATGGCCGTGGATCTCAAGCACCCCAAGGGGCAGGAGATCATGTACCGCCTCGTCGAGAGCTCGGATGTCTTCCTGACCAACCTGAGCGAGCGTGCGCTCGCGAAATGGAAGGTCACCTACGACGAGCTGAGAGCAGTAAATCCGAAGCTGATCTATGCCGTGGGTAGCGGCTACGGCCCCTTCGGTACAGTCACCAAGCCGTCCTTCGACATGACCGTGCAGGCGCTTACCGGGATCATGACACGGCTCGGAGAACCGGGGCAGCCGCCGATCTATCTGGGCATGGGCTCCGGCGATGCCATGGGCGGGCTGATGGCCGCTTTCGGCATCTTGACGGCGCTCTATGCCAGGCAGGCAAGCGGTAAGGGACAGTTCCTCGATGCCTCGCTCTACGGCGCCCAGCTCATGATGGCGGCGCCCACGCTGCAGGCATTCCTTGCCACAGGGGAGGAGCGCTACTCCAAGCAGCAGTCGCGTAAGTCTCCGGAGAACCCGCTGTGGAACACCTATGAGGCGGCCGACAAGTGGGTGTACCTGTGCGTGGAGAATACCGACGAGAACTGGTCGAAGCTTGCCTCGACCTTGGGCGATGATGGGCTTGTCGCCGACGAACGCTTCAACAGTGTAGAGAGACGCCGCGAGAACGCCGGGGCGCTGGCCGAGGCGCTCGACGGTGTGCTTGCTACCCGCAGTGCGACGGAGTGGCTCGAGCGCTGGAAGGCCGAGGAGATAGTGGCCACCGACATACGCAACCTCGCCGAGCTTGCCGCCGACGAGCAGACCTGGGCCAACGACTACTTCGTCAAAGCCCACTGCGAGGAGGTAAACCGCGAGGTGGACGTGCGCGGCCTGCCGGTCGGCTTTAGCAAGACCCCCGGGGAGGTCCGCACGCTCGGCCCCGAGCTGGGCCAGGACACCGAGCTCATCCTCTTCGAGACGCTGGGCTACACCTGGGACGAGATCGGCGAGCTCAAAGCCGAGAAGGCGATCC
>PIVZ01000857.1 GCA_003354045.1 bacterium | reverse complement strand
GACGATCGGCAAGGGAAGCGGCCGCGCCGTCGTCGTAACCAGCGACCTCACTGAGGCCTACGTCCATTTCAACTCGGCCTACACCAGTTGATCCACTCTCCTGCGCTTTCCGGGAAGGCGGCCGGGTTCTATGTCGAACGTCACTTCTCGTTCTGGCGCTTCTTGCTGCAGGGCCAGCGCCGCCTCTCGGGCCATCCCGCCGAGATCGACCTTGCGGTGATTGATCGTGGTTCGCGTAATGCGCGAGAGACCGAGCAACGCGTCGATCAGCCGATCGAATTGACTCAGCTCATTCAGCGCGGCCGCACTCGGTAGCACACCGGCACTCTGGCCGGCCTCCGCTCCACCTGGCGCGGAGCGGGGCAATCTGGACGGTCTTCAGGCATTGGCGCCCGCCGCTCCTCCTCGTACAGGCACGGGCACAGGTGTGGGGATATCCTTGCTGGCTGCGACATTCCAGCTTTGGCGACGAGAGGGAGTGCGGAGGCGGTCGCAGCGGGCTTCCCTTTGCCCGGAACTCTCGTTATGTACGCGCGCATGAAAGCATGTCTATTCCTAGCCAATAACGAGCCCATGGTGGTCGAGGAGCTGACCCTCGATCCGCCGAGTGCACCCGGCGAAGTCCATGTGAAGTGGGCCGCCACGGGCGTTTGTCATTCCGATCTGTCCGTCTGGGAGGGCAAACTTCCGGTACCGCCGGGGTCTATCCTCGGCCACGAAGGCGCCGGCGTGGTGGTTTCCGCCAATGAGACCAAGTCCGGTCTCCAGCCTGGCGATCACGTCATCGGCGTGTTCCAGCCTTCCTGCGGCGAGTGCTTCTACTGCCGCAGCGGCCAGGCGTACATCTGCGACCAGGCCCTCGCGATCGGTATGGGTCGCACGCCTTTCAACCGCAGCGACGGCTCCAAGCTCTTCGGCGCCTTAGGTGGTCTGGCCACTTTCTCCGAGGAGACCGTCGTACACGAAGGCGCATTGGTGAAGATCCCGGATGACTTCCCGTTCGAAGAGGCCTGCCTCATCGGCTGTGGAGTCACCACGGGGGTCGGTGCGGCGCTCAACGCTGCCAAGGTAACGCCCGGTTCGAGTGTAGCCGTGATCGGCTGCGGTGGGGTTGGGCAGGCGGTCGTGCAGGGCGCTCGCATTGCCGGTGCCGAGACCATCATCGCCGTCGATCTGAACGAGGCCAAGCGGGCCGCCGCCACCAAGCTGGGCGCCACGCATACCGTCGATCCTTCGGTGGATGAGCCGGTCGGCTTCGTGCACGGCCTGACCGACGGACGCGGCGCGGATTTCACCTTCGAGGTAGTGGGGACCCCTGAGCTCCAGCGTCTCTCCTACGATATGGCGCGCCCGGGCGGTGCCGCGTGCTGGGTTGGTGTGCCCGCGCTTTCCGCGGAAGTGACGCTGCCTGGCGCAATGGTCACGCTGCAGGCCAAGAGCGTCATCGGCACGATGTACGGTAACGCCAACTGCAAGGATGACTTCGTCCGCTTCATCAACTACGCGAAGAAGGGCGATCTCAACCTGACCGACATGGTCTCGCAGAAGCTCACGATCGACGACATCAACGAAGCCTTCACGGCCATGGTCGAAGGCGACGTCATCCGTTAGCTCGTCATCTACTAGAATAGGACAGGGGGTCAAGTCGAGGATT
>PIVZ01000856.1 GCA_003354045.1 bacterium | reverse complement strand
TTAAAATCTCCAATACTTGCTCCCGGCTTGAAACGGAAAATTTGGTAAGGCGCGTTCTCACGTACCGATGATGAGTCCGCGAACAATACGTGGTGCAGTGAGCTGCACGTCACGTAGAGCCAACCGTCGCTTCCGAAGCTGAATCCGTCCGGCCAGCGTAGTTCGGGCCCTTTGATGAGGGTGCGCAGGTGCCCGGCGGCGTCGATGGTGTGGACCGCGGAGTTCTCCATGTCGCTTACGTATATGTTGTCATCGACGTCCATAGTGAGGCCGTCTGAGAGCGTCTTGGCTGCAAAATCCTCGACTTTGGCCGCCAACGCTTCGCCGGAGAGTGATTCGTCGTTCAGGTCGCTGGTACGGACACGATACAGGCGCTCGCCGGTGACAGGGCCGTAGTAGAGCCACTCGCCGCGCTTGTCGAGGGCGATCGAATCGACGCCGAGCCGCAGCGGCATCAGCCCGTAAGCCCATATATCCCTGCCCGGCGCTTGGATTATGAAGTCGTCGGCGGCAACCGAGCGGTCTCCCTCGAGCAGGCGGCGGCTCGTGCCCGTCTCGATGTCGTAGACGATGAGCGCCGGAGTCTGCAGCAGGGGGCTCGTCTCGGCGATGTAGACCTTTGTGCCTGTGGGATCGATTTGCAGGTCGTTGAGCATCGATCCGAGGCCGGCTACATCGGATGGAAAGTCGTATCTGTGGACCAGGCGGTTGGTGCCGAGGTCGAAGGCGGTGAGCCGCGGCTGGCCGGTGCCGAAGTCGGCGAAGTCGAGCGCCCACAGACGTTGTTGGGAGTCGATGCGCAGCGCCAGCACCGACTGGAAGTAGGGGATGACCGCGGTTTCCCGCTGGTAGGCCGCGTCAGGGTAGGGGACGGGCTCGTTGTTCACCAATTCCACTACTTTCACGGGCGGCTTGCCGTCCGGGTGCAAGGTGAAGAACACGCGGCCGGTCTTCGAGACCGCGATGTTGCCGGGCGGGTAGTCGAGGTCGGCGACCACTTCGACCGCTTCGAAGGCGATGGCGGGTGCGGTCGAGCGGTCCTCCAGGAGGCGTCCGCCGCCGAGCATCAAACGGACCACGACGAGGGCGACGACGATGAGGAGGCCTACACCCAAAACAATGCGGACAACCGCTCTGGCCATGCTCTTTCTCCTTCCGGGGGACCGCTGCGGTATAGCGCGGGTAGGCTGCCGCCGATACCAACCCGGGGCTAGCTACGAGCCGCTACTTCCTCGGCATTGCGCGCGATGAGCTCGATGACGGGGCCGAGCATCTCGAAGCGTTGATCCTGTGTCTGGCCGCGCTTGAAGCGGATGTAGATCTGGGCGGCGATTACCACCAGCCGGAAGAGGCCGAGCACGTGGTAGAATCCGACATTGGTGGCCTCTCGGCCGCTTCTCCGTTCGTAGCGCTCGACGAGCTCGCGGCGCTTTGGGAAACGCTCGTCGCCGACCGGCATCACCGCGATCATCTGGGTGTGTGGCGGGTCGTCGGGCTCGGTCCAGTAGGCGAGCAGCGAGCCGAGATCGAACAAAGGGTCTCCGAGCGTACACATGTCCCAGTCGAACACCGCTACCATGCGGCCGGGGTCGTCCGCGTCGCACATTGTGTTGTCGAGCTTGTAGTCGTTGTGCACCAGCGCGGCTGCGCTTTCGGT
>PIVZ01000258.1 GCA_003354045.1 bacterium | reverse complement strand
AGGACGATTCCATTGCCCGTTCCACCGCTGCCGCGGAAGCTATGATCCGCGACCGTCAAACCTTTGCTGACGGAGGCCAGGATCTTGGGTCGGCTTCTGATTATACTTTGCGTTTTCTTGATGGATTGCCAGCTGACGACACAACGAGCGTCGCGTCTTTTGTCACAAATGACGCAAATGACGCTCAATACGTCGAGGTAACGGCCACTCCGCGAACTGTCTTCTTACCTTTTGCCCGCTCACTCGCCGCTCTGACAGACCCGGCCTACAGGGGAACGAAAAGACGGCTTCGCGGGGCCGCCGCCAAGCACGTACGTGACGTGTTGGCAGTAGACCTCGATCAGCTCGATTGACGGAAAGCAGGTGCCACGTCCTACGATCATAGAGAGCTTCGGGCTCCGACAAGGCAGACAGCTCGCCCGCAAGTACCGGGTCGGCGAGCTTCTCGGCAAGGGGTGGGAAGGTGAGGTCTACCACGTTACCGAGATCGCCACCGGAGTGGAACGGGCGGCCAAGCTGTTCTTCCCGCACCGCAACCCGCGTAACAAGGCGGTTACCTTCTACGCCAAGAAGCTCGACAAGTTGCGCAACTGCCCGATAGTCATCCGGTACCACACGCAAGAGACGTTTCGTTGCAAGGGCGCCGACATCACCTTCCTGGTCAGCGACTACGTACAGGGAGACCTGCTCACCGATCTCCTCGCGCGACAGAGAGGCAAGCGGCTGCAGTGCTTCGAAGCCATGCACCTTCTCTACGCTCTCGCTTCGGGCGTTGAGGCTATCCACCGGATAGGCGAGTACCACGGCGATCTTCATTCCGACAACGTCATCGTGAACCGCCGCGGGTTGCGCTTCGACGTCAAGCTCGTGGACATGTTCCAGTGGGGGAGACCGACCAAGGCGCACTTTGAAGACGACGTGTGCGACCTCATCCGGCTCTTCTACGACGCCATCGGCGGGGCCCGCCGCTACGCCAAGCAGCCGCCCGAGGTCAAGGCGATTTGCTGCGGGCTCAAGCGCACGCTCATCCGAAAGAAGTTCCGCACTGCCGGCGAGCTGCGTCTTTTTCTCGAGTCCATGGCCTGGGGATAGTCGCGCGACGGTGTCCGAATCGGTCACGCGGGTGCGCAGTGTGCGATACGTTTTTGGGCTCTATCAAGCAAATGGAGCGAACGATCGTGAGATCTGTGCGAGTTCCCTGTCCGGTGCGGGTACACTGATTGATAGGGTGTACAAATTAAGACGATTTGATCGGCTAAGAAGTGGCGTGGCGGGGGCGAAAGAGCGCGCCATTTCTGTTTGCAGGGTGTATGAAGTGAGTGCAGAATCGACCGCAACGACGCGTTTCGCACGTGCCACCCACGACCTCGTGGCGGAGCCAGCGTTCGTTGACCGAAGGTGTTGGGCGCAGTGCTAGTCAGTCCCACGCTTCTCGGTCATTGAAGGTCTGAGCAAGGCGGCTCCGCCCGCGGGGGGAGTTCGCTGGGAGCCCCGGTGGCGTGTCCTCCCCCCCGGACGTACGCCGGGGCTCTTTTTCTTGCGTGCGCCGGATGCAACCATACCGGCGATGGAAGCCACCCGTACAGTCCGCTTTACCGTCTACTCCGACGTTCTTTGACCTTGGTGCTACAACGCGGCCGTGTGCCTCGCAAAAGTAGCGGACGAGTTTCAGGATTCTCTCCTCGTCGAGTGGAAGAGCTTCTTGCTGCGTCCCCATCCGGAACCGAAGTCTCTCGAACGTTTCAAGAGCTACACGCGCTCGTGGATGCGGCCTGCCGAGCAGCCCGATGCCGGACGGTTTCGCGTGTGGTCTACGGAGGAGGCGCCGCCGTCGCACTCGGTGCCTCCCAACGTGGCCGTCAAGGCGGCGGCCAGGCAGGGAGCCTTCGAGCGCTTTCACTTGGCTTTGATGGACGCCTACTTCTACGGCAACCGCAACGTTACCGAGCGGACGACCATCGTGGACGTTGCGCAAGCAGTCGGCTTGGACATGGTGGCATTCGAACGCGACCTCGACGATACCTCGGTCGCAGCCGAGGTAGTGCGCGACCACAACGAGGCCGTCTCGAATGGAATTCACAGCGTGCCGACAGTTGTCGTCAACGGCTCTCTACCGTTGCCCGGTGCGCAGGAACTTGCCGTATACCGGCGCGTCGTCGAGCGAGGGCTCGAACGAGAGATAGGGCTGTAACAGGCCGGGTCTCCCGGGACGCTTTGCGAGGAGAGGTGTTCATCCATGGGCTCTAGCCTGTCGATCGTCGATCTCGAGAAGAAGGCGGACGCGCTCGCCGCTCGGATCAAAGAGACCCGTCGCGTTATTCACAGGGATCCGGAGCTCGGATTGGAGACACCTCGGACGCAGCAGCTGGTTGCGCAACAGCTTGCCCGCATCGGCGTAGGCCCGGTGGATAAGGGCGGCGGCTGTACCTCGGTGGTGGCCGAGATCGAAGGATCCGGTCCCGGGCCGGGCGCGGGGCGATGCGTGGCACTTCGAGCCGACATGGACGCGCTGCCGCTGGAGGAAAGCTCCGGGGAGGATTGGGCCTCCGGTAACCCAGGCTGCATGCATGCATGCGGCCACGACGCACACATCGCGATGCTGCTCGGTGCGGCCGAGATACTTCACGCAAACAGGGACTGCTTTGCCGGCACGGTACGGCTGCTCTTCCAACCGGGAGAAGAAGGCTTCGGCGGTGCAAGCGTCATGATCAAGGAAGGGGCGCTCGAAGGAGTGGATGCGGCCTTCGCGATCCACGTGGACTCGAGTCAGCCGCCCGGCCTGGTCCGTTTGCGTGAAGGGCCGATACTGGCATCGGCCGATGTCTTCGTTGTTACCTTCAAGGGCGAAGGTGGGCACGCGTCCATGCCGCACCTGGCGCGCGATCCGATTCCCGCCATCGGTCCCTTCGTCGATGGGCTCTCGCATGCAGTGGCCCGAGAGACCGATCCCGAGGATCGCGTAGTGATGACGGTGGCGCAGGTGAAAGCCGGCACGACGCTCAACGTGATTCCGCCCACGGCGGAGTGCCTGGGCACCATCCGAGCGCTGAGCGAGCAAGGACGCGCGGCCTCGCACGCCAGATTGATCCGCATTGCCGAGGGGGTTGCGGCGGCTCGTGGCCTCGAAGTGGACGCGCAGGTCTTACGAGGCTATCCGCCGACCGTGAACCACGGAGCTCAGGTGAGCCTGGCGGCCGCAGCGGCAGCTGCCGTCGGCCTCGAAGTAAGCGAGATGGCCGGCCCGGTCATGGGGGCCGAGGACTTCTCTTACGTGCTGGAGAAGGTCCCGGGGGCGTTGGTGTTTCTCGGCTGCCACACCGCCGGAGGCGGGCCGCTGCACTCCGATCTGATGAAGTTAGACGAGTCGGTCCTGCCTCGAGGAGCTTCGCTGCATGTGGCGGCTGCGCTCACGCTACTGGCCGATCAATAACTGCAGCCCGGCGACTTCAGTTCCCGCCTACCCTTTCGCGCGCGAGCGGTCTCGTCAGTCGGGCGTGGGGCCGAGCGTGAAATAGAAGGTTGCCCCTTGACCGACGGCTCCCTGCGCCCACACCCGTCCGCCGTGGCGTTTGACGGCGCGTTCGACCGCGGCCAGCCCTATGCCGGAGCCCTCGGAGGTGGCGTTACCGTGAAGACTTTCGAAGGCGCGGAAAAGCTTGCCGGCATGCGCCATGTCGAACCCCGTGCCGTTGTCGCGCACCATGAACACGCGATGGCCGTTGGCGCCGCACAGAGTACCGAACTCGATCCGGGCGCGCGGCTGATCGCTGGTGAACTTCCACGCGTTGCCGATCAGGTTCTGCACCACGGTACGCATTAGCTCGGGGTCGCAATGTACCGCGAGCCCGTCTTCAATCACGAAGCGCACCCGGCGAGTGGGCTCGGCGCGCGAGTGATCGGTCGCGATGGCTCGTACCAGCCCGCTCAGATCCAGAGTCTGAGGTCGAAGTTTGCCGCGCGTCAGGCGCGCGAGGGCGAGCACCTCGTCGATCAAGCGGCCCATGCGCTGGCTTGCCGCTCGCACGCGGTGCAGGCGGTCGTGCGCAGTGGCGTCGAGCGTGTCGCCGTAATCTTCGAGTAGGCTTTGGCTGAAACCGTCGATTATGCGTAGCGGGGAGCGCAGATCATGCGAGACGCTGTAGCATAGACACTCGAGTTCCTCGTTGGCTGCCTGGAACTCCGCCGTGCGCTGAGCGACCAGCTCCTCGAGCTGGTCGTTCAGGCACTCGACTTCGCTGACGGTGTTCTTGAGCTCGGCCACCTCACGGAGAGCTTGATTATCGGCCGCAAATTGGTAGTCGCAGGGCGGACGGACTTCGGGCTTCCGGATCATCAGATCACCACTTTACTTTGGGCTGACGAGGCGGGAGCTCCTGCAGATGACTTTAGCAAGCGCCCGATGACGCCAGCAACGATGTAAACTGCTGAATTCGCTCCGATCCTTTGGTGACCAAAAGTAGATGGCTCACGTCAGCGTATTGATGCCCGTCCGTAATGCGGCTCCATGGCTGGGCGAGGCGCTCGATTCGATCGCCTTTCAGACCGAAAAAGACTGGCAACTAGTCGCCATCGATGACGGCAGCAGCGACGACAGCCGGGAAATTTTGGAGAGACAAGCAAAGGCGGACCGGCGCATCTTGGTGGTCGAGACCGATGCCGGTGCTCGCGGTCTGGTCGCAGCGCTCAATCGGGGGCTCGAAGAAGTCCGAGCGCCGCTGCTGGCGCGCATGGACGCCGACGACGTCGCAGAACCGCAGAGACTTGCAAAGCAGGCCGACGCGCTCGAGCGGGCGCCCGGACTCTTCGCGGTGGGTTGCCGGGTGCAAGCGTTTCCGGCTGAGGCAGTCCGCGACGGCATGCGGCGCTACCTCGAGTGGCAGAACTCCCTGCTCGAACCGCATGAGCTGGTACGCGATCGATTCATCGAGACGCCGGTTCTTCACCCTTCATTGATGATGCGCACAGAGCTCATGCGCGAGAGACTCGGCGGATGGTGCGACCATGCATGGCCCGAGGACTGGGACCTCGTGCTCCGCGCCTTCGAAGCCGGCCTTGCGGTGGGCAAGCTTGCCGATGTCCTTCTGCGCTGGCGTATCCACGACGGCCAAGCCAGCCGCACCGGCGGCCGCTATTCGGAGGAGAGCTTCCTGGCGGCGCGCGCCCACTACCTGGCCCGGGCGCTGCGGGCGACGGTCGCTCGCGATCGCGATGTGTGGATGCTCGGGGCCGGGCCGGTGGGCAAACGCCTGGGCAAGGCGCTGGCAAGACAGGGCGTGGTGCCCGCGGGCTTTGCCGACATCGATCCGAAGAAGATCGGCGGCCGCATCCGTGACGGTGACAGCGTCTGGCCGGTGATCTCCTACGGCGAGCTCGCCGCTGTGCACCCGCGACCTTTCGGTGTGGCGGCGGTCGCCCGACCGGGCGCCCGCTCGCGCATTCGCTCGATGCTCGCGACCTGGGGTTGGGTCGAGGGCACGGACTTCCTGGTCGCGGCTTAGCGCCCCGCCAAAGCTCCGCCGCGCGCCTTGTCAGCCGGGCGATCTGCCACCGGAGGCATCGACGGGAGCCTGGGGTCAGCATCCTGGCCCGGATGGGCCGCCACGCCTCGCAGGCGAGACGGCCAATCACGCACCCCGTACGGTATCCGTGGCGCCGGGGTTGCTCTCACCGTGCCTGATCGCGTAAGAGTAGCGATCACGCCGGCTATGCGGCGGCTTTGCACAAGACCGTAACGGAGAGTCCACGACGATGACTATGCAACGAACACCGCTGTTGATCTCGACGCTGATGGAGCGTGGCCCATGGCTCGCCCCCGGCGAGGAGATCGTGACGCTGACGGACGCTGGCGCGCACCGCCAGAGCTACCGAGACCTGCATGACCGCGCGCACCGGCTCGCGCACGCCTTGGCCACCTACGGCATCGAGATCGGCGACCGCGTCGGCAGCTTCATGTGGAACAGCTTTCGCCACCTCGAGCTCTACTACGCGGTGCCGTCCATGGGCGCGGTTCTCCACACCCTCAATATCCGTCTCTCGCCGCGCGACCTGGAGTACATAATCAACCATGCGGCCGACCGCGTGATCTTCGTGGACGAGGACATCTTGCCGCTCCTCGAGGCGCTGGCGGGGAAGATCCCGACCGTCGAGAAGATCGTGGTGTGCTCGCAGGGCGGTGCTGGAAAGAGCAAGCTCGCGAACGCAATCGACTACGAGGACTTCATAGCCGGTCAGCCCGAACAATATGCGTGGCCCGAGCTCGATGAGAACGCACCCCTGGGCCTGTGCTACACGAGCGGCACCACCGGCAACCCCAAGGGAGTGATGTACACGCACCGCTCCACCTACCTGCACACGATGGCGCAGGCGATGACTGATGCCATCGAGCTTTCGGCTAAAGACTGCGTGTGCGGGATAGTGCCGATGTTCCACGCCATGGGCTGGGGGCTGCCGTTTACGGCGACGATGCTGGGGGCCAAGCAGGTGATGCCAAGCCGGTTCATGGATACGGCGAGCCTCATTGGCTTGATGGCCGATGAAGAGGTGACGCTTGCGACCGGCGTGCCGACCATCTGGCAGGGTGTGCGCGCGGCGCTCGAGGCAGAGCCGGACCGCTGGGATCTCTCCAAGCTCGAACGGCTGACCTGTGGTGGCTCCGCGCCGCCGCCATCGTTGATTCGCTGGTACTGGGATCGCTTCGGCGTGGAAATGATCCAGGGGTGGGGGATGACGGAGAC
>PIVZ01000257.1 GCA_003354045.1 bacterium | reverse complement strand
GCGACGTTTTTTCAGGCAATGAATCCCTGCCCGACCGCCGTTGCCCGCGTCTCCCCTGCATCCCGCCTGCTGGCCACGCACAAGCCTCTTTCCACCTTCTCGATCGACGTGGACACGGCCTCCTACAGCAACCTTCGCCGTTTCCTCAACGAAGGGAGCCTGCCGCCGCAGGGAGCGGTGCGCATCGAGGAGCTACTCAACTACTTCTCCTACGATTATCCCCGCTATCCTGAGAACCATCCTTTCTCTGTAGTGACCGAAGTCGCAACGACGCCGTGGAACGACACGCACCGGCTCCTTCTGATCGGCATTCAGGGCAAGGAAGTTCCTCTGGAGAAAGCGCCGCCGCGCAATCTGGTCTTTCTCATCGACGTGTCCGGATCGATGATGCCCGAGAACAAGCTACCGCTCCTCAAACGTGGCCTACGGGAACTCGTCGGTCAGCTACGGCCGGAAGATCACGTGGCCATCACCGTCTACGCCGGCGCCAGCGGGCTCGTACTCCCGCCCACCTCCGGAGCGAGGAAGAACGCTATCCTCGAGGCGCTCGAGCGGTTACAGGCCGGCGGCTCGACCAACGGCGGCGAGGGTATCCGGCTTGCCTATGAGACTGTGCGTGAGCATTTCGACAAGAAGGGCATCAACCGGGTCATCCTGGCAACAGACGGCGATTTCAACGTGGGCACGACGAGCCGTTCCGACCTCGTGCAGCTCATAGAGAAAGAACGAGAGAGCGGCGCCTTTCTGACCGTTCTCGGAGTCGGAACGGGCAATCTCAAGGACGCGACCATGGAAGAGCTTGCCGACCATGGAAACGGGAACTACGCCTACCTCGACACCTACGCCGAAGCGCGCAAGGTGCTCATCGAGGAGGCCGGCGGCACGCTCATCACCATCGCCAAAGACGTGAAGATTCAAGTCGAGTTCAATCCGTCGCGCGTGTCGGCATACCGGCTCATCGGCTACGAGAACCGGCGACTCGAGGACAAGGACTTCAATGATGACACGAAAGATGCCGGAGAGATCGGCGCCGGTCACAGCGTGACGGCGCTATACGAGATCGTGCCCGTGGGGACGAGCTTGGAGGGGGTGGATATCGACCCGCTTCGCTACCAACAGCCCCGCGAGCCGAGCCCGGCGGCAAAGAGTGACGAGCTGGTAACGGTAAAGCTCCGCTACAAGGAGCCCGACGGCAAAGAGAGCCGCCTGCTCGGCACGGTCGTCAAGGCCGACGAAGCGGGTGCCGAGAAGGGTTCCGAGAATCTGCGCTTTGCGGCGGCGGTAGCCGCCTTCGGCATGGTGCTGCAAGACTCCGAGTATCGCGGCGACGCGACCCTGGCCATGGCGCAGAAGCTGGGACGCGAAGCCCTCGGTAAAGATCCCCACGCCTACCGCGCGGAGTTCCTGAGGCTGGTGGCATTGGCGAAGGGCATAGATGGAAGGCCGGATGCAACAACCTATACCGAGTAACGGCGCCCGCTATCACCGGCACGTTCGCATGGATCGTCGGCACATAGAGCGGAGGTAATGGTAGCTGACTCCGGCATCCGGTCCGGTATAGCATGTACTTGGATGACCGAGACCGACCAGAGTGGCAGCGAACTGCTCGAGCGGCTCGTAAGCGGCGACCGCCTCGCACTGGTGCGCGTCACTCGTCTGGTCACCTCTCGCCTTCGACGTCTGGGCGCCTACGATCTCCGTGACGAATGGGACGACATCTGCCAAGAGGTCGTCTGGGCGCTCATTCATGCCGTACGGTCGGGGCGCACGCCGGCCTCCGAGAAAGTCGTCGCCTACATCAATCGAGTAACTTGGAACCAGTTCGTGAACTACCTTCGCAAGCACGGGAACAACCCCCAGTCGTCTGCTTACCGACAGCAAGACGGACTCTGCAGCGTAGATCTCTCTACCGATGCGACCGGCAGCGATGTAGCTTCACGGGAAACACGCTTCGCCGCACGCCAGGCACTTGCGGGGCTTTCGCAAGAGTGGCAAACGCTGCTGATCTCACACTATGTGGAAGGCAATCCCGTAAGGACGCTTGTGGAGAGCAGCGGACAATCGCGGGCCACAGTGAACCGCGAGCTGCGTAGGGCGCGCGAGGCGTTTCGTGATCTCTTTGCCGGAGCTGAGGGAGAAATGCGACCGTCGGATCCGTCTGTTGACACCGCGCGGGCAGGCAGGGAAGTAAGCGATCACGAGGGAAGCGAAAGATGACGACACGATGTCATAGAGCGTTGGACGTCGATCTTGCGGCTTATCTCGAGGCGCCCGATGAATCTCAGTGGGCCGAGTTTCGCGAGCACTTGGGCGACTGCGCGGATTGCTCTGGCGAAGTTCACGCCTGGACCGCTTTGCGTGGCGACCTCGCGGGCGGCGAAGCGGAGCCCGGCGCCGTGCACGTCGCCGAGGAAGTGTTGCTTGGTTACGCCGACGATCGCGACGGCCTGTCGGTGGAGAGCGTGCGCGAGATAGAATCGCACCTCGCCGAATGCGCGGCCTGCCGAGACGAGGTCGCGGTGCTCGGCGCCATGGACGCCGCGGCGATCGCGAGTGCCGCGGACGCACCCGAACAATCGGTACCGGAATCGGCACCGTCTGGTCCGAAGGTACGGCCTGGCGGAACGGAGCGGCCTGGCGTCGTCGAGCGACCGCGTTCTGCCGGGCGCCCTAGCCGGACCGTACCGCCGGGCGAACCGCAGAGGCCACGCTTGGCCGACTTGCTTGCCGCCGTCGGCCGCGTCGTCTGGCACCCCGCGTTTGCCTACGCCATCGTGCTCTTGATCGTCATCCCGGTATCGATGACCACCGTCGGATTGGAAGCGCCGACGGACTCGCACAAGGCTCAGGTCACCACTCGTCCCGAGCATATCAAACAAGAGATGGCCGCCTCGGAGGATGCTCCGAGAAGCGACCAAGCACCCCCGTTGCGTCGCTCAGATACAGCTCTGGCCAAGGAATTGCGGCGCGAATCAGTGACGGATCAGGACGAGGGACCCGGCTCTCTCGATTATCTCGCGGTGGAACGGGAGGGCGCAGATACGGCCCTCGTGCTCGATGGGCCAACCGGCGCGCCGCGCGAACCGATAGCGGCAGGTGACATGGATAGTCGCGAGCAAGCCCATTCTGCGGCGACAGCCAACACAGATGCGCGCGTACAAGTCGAACCGGCGCCGGCAGCAGACGTCGAGATGCGCGCAGAGGCCGGGCCGGCGGCAGCGGCCGCCGCGGTTGGGCGCGAGCGACTAGCAATGGCGAAACAACAGGCTTTCGCGCCTCCTTCCTCCCCACATCAAGGGCAGTGGCAATCTGGGCAGGTTCGGTTCGCAGAGCAGTTACGAGCGGCACTACGGCCCGAAGGATCCACGAACGCTGGCGACAGCCTCGAATCGGTCGTTCTCGCCGACGCAGACGACAGCCGGCAAACGATGCTGTCGTTCGTCGCCGGCGGTCATGATGTGGTCTCCTTGCAGAACCTGCCGGTCATACTCGAGGTCAGGGTTCCGCTGGTCGTCCGCGACGGCGAGACGTTGCCGACCGAGGCACGCATCGTGGATGCCGATCGAAGGCGCGAACTGCGCGAGACCTTCCCGACCATGGACGGTAAGGCGATGGTAACCATGTCGGTACCGACCGCCTGGCTGACGCCGGGTCGCTACTCGATCGAGATCCGCGCCGCCGGCTCGCCGGGCGCCGCAAAGAATTCTTCAGAGCTGGTCGTCGTACCGTAAGACCGGGCGACGGGGCCGAGCCGGGGTGTGAAGCCCCGGCTTGGCAGCCGCCCGTTGACGGTAGGCGCTATTCCCTGCAAGTCAGGGTACTGGAAGATCCCGCCCAGCAGTTCGTTATATCGTCACCACGGTCGATACCCCGCGCCCCTTGAGTCAAGGTCACGCTTACAGGACTCGTCGGTGCGGCCGTGACTGGTACGCGTCTCTGCTTGACCCGCACGTTGTAGTTGTCCGGCACCGGGGCTCTGTCGGCTCGCATAATCCTGAACGAGGCCTTGACAGTACCAGCCTTGCACGTGGTCACCCTCTCGTTCCTCTGCTCACACAGGCCCAGGGGCAACGTCGCACCGAAGCCTCCGGCCGTTAGAGTCAGCTCGACGTCACCATCAACCGTGAGGCTCTCGCCCAGCCAGGTGCCCGTCAAGGTATCGTCGACCGTCGCTCTGACTAGCAGCCTCCCCTCTATCCGCGAGGCCGTCGCAGCCTTGTCCGGCTTCAGGCGTGCGTACGTAACGATCATGGTGCCCGGACCGTCGTCGGTATCGCACGCATCGCCGTCGAGATCGCCGTCCACATCCGACTGATCGGCGTTGGCGTCGTCCGGACAGTTGTCCAGATCACCGCAGACGAGGTCCCCATCCACGTCGTTATCAGGATCGTCCGGGCAAGTGTCGCAGACATCACCGATATCATCGACGTCCGCGTCCGCCTGGCCGGCGTTCGCGTCATCGGGGCAGTTATCGTCGGCATCGCACAGTCCATCTGTGTCGGTATCGCCGCCGCCGCCCTCCTCGCATACGCCCGCCTGGCAGTTGTCGGCGATCGAACAGGTATCGGGGTTGCCGCTACACACGGTTCCATTGGTCTTCGGCTCGCAGGTTCCGGCTGGATCCACGCAGGCGCCCGTCTCACACTGGCCGGAGCACACCACCGGCGTACCGGCCTCGCACGCCCCGAGACCGACATTGCAGGTCTCCACGCCGTTGCAGGCAAGACCGTCGCTGCACTGCGCATCGACGGTGCACGGGCAGTCTGGAGCGACGGCCCAGAGGGAGTAATCCACGTTCAGTGTGACCGAATCGCCGCTGCCGGGTCCTTCTCCACTGGGTCCATCCGCAGCGCCCCACCAATTGGCCTGCGCATCGGCCGTCGCCGCAGTAAAGTTCTCCATCCCGTCGCCCGCATTACCGGAGATGCAATTCGCGCTGAACGTGTTGCCCGTACCGGCATGCCCCCCGGCATAAACGGAGCCGCCCCGGAGAAGCACGCCATCGGCCTGCGTCTCGTCAAACACGATGTCGTACTCATCGCCGGTATCCCAGTCGTCCTCCGTGCCGCCGGCAAGCGTTGCGGTGACAGTTGTGACGCCGTTCGCGGTTATCGTGCCCGAACCGCCGTCGGTCAAGTTGATGACGGTGAACCCGACGAATTCATCAACGACCCAGGCTTGGGCTGAATCCGCCAATACCGATTGTCCGTTCGCACCGTCATGTGTCCCCCAGTCGGCGTACTGGCTGAACGTGTCGGCTATGGTGTTGGCGATGATGTTGGAGGTGAAACTGTTGTCGTGGGTGCCAGATGTCAGGTAGACCCCGGCGAACATGGCCCCGTCGATGACGTTACCGTCGAAGGTGTTGTCGTATGAGTCGCTGGAATGAACCCGTATGCCTACACCATCACAGCTGATGCCGTTGTCCAAGACTTGTAGGTTGTAGCTATTGTCGATCTTGATCGCCGCTTGACCGAGATCAAACAAGCCGGAGTCTGTGGCAACGGTATTCCCCTCGATACTCAGATCGCCGGGAGTGTCGCCCCAGGCGAAATAGGCAATGATCCCTCTGATGTTGCCCGTCACGGTGTTGCCTCTGACAGTGTGGTTCTTGCTTGTCTTGGTGAAGCCCCATCCGGTGGTCAGGAAGATGCCCGCGCCTTCCCAATTCAGATTGTGACCGGTGACGTCGTTGCCCTCGACGAGGAACCCGTCGGTGTACCGGTAGACTACTATGCCGATGTAGGCATTGCCGCTAACCGTATTGCCGCTTATCTCACCCGTGAGCAGTTGACTGTTGCTCCGCCCACCGATGTGCATGCCGGTAGTGTGGCAATCTGGCTCGTTCGTACCCCAGCCGTCAACGCCAAGGACGCAACCCTCGGTGACGGGGTTTTTGTTGTCCGAAACCGTGTTGCCAGTGATGGTCGCGATGCCGGTCGTATCGCCCATCTGTATGCCGCCATGGTGATTGTCCGACACGACAGAATTCGTGATCGTTATGTTCTCACTCGGCAACCTCGGAGCGAACCGTGACCTTCCTGTAGTTAGACCGCTGCCACCACTGAATTGGACCTTGCAATCATCGATCGTGATGTTCTTGCCCGACGTGATTCTGATTCCTCTGACGTCTTCCCTCCCCTCGAGCGCGCCATCGTACCATTCTCGATGCGCAGTGATCACGTAGGTGTCACCGATATCCCAATCTTGCTCATCTCCCCCGGAGATGTATGTCGCGGTAATGGCCGTCGCGGTATTGGCAGTAATCTCGGCACGGAAGAACTGCCGACCGCCACTGTTGTCGATATAGTCCGAGGCGTTTGTTACCCACTGTCCAACGAGCGCGCCCGGCGTCCAGGCAGCCCCACTGTCAGCAAGATTGAGCACATTGTCCGGTCCTGTATGCGTACCGGTGATCATGGGTGGATTGACGCCGGCATTCTGCACGGTAAAGCCGGAGAATGTGACGTCCTCGACCAGCTCCGCGGTGCCGCCGACGTTCAGGTATCCGTCTATGGACACGCCGCCTCGGCCGGAGAAGGAACTGGTCAGCATGCCGTAGTGCCAGTATGGAGTCAGACCGTCCAGGTCGATTACGCTCTGGTCGATCCCTGCACCTTGAACAGTCAGACCGTCCTTGTCGATGTGAACATACTCGCTGTACGTTCCCGCTGCTACATTGATGGTGTCACTCGACGCCGCGTCGTCGATCGCGTCCTGGATGGCGCAGTAGACCAC
>PIVZ01000855.1 GCA_003354045.1 bacterium | reverse complement strand
GCGGCCTCGGAGAACGCGGCTCAGCCCATCCTGCATGAGTGCGCTCACAGTAGTGCCCTCCTGCATCGCGGCTTCCTCGGCCTCGACCAAGAGGATCTCGGAAATCTCCACCGTCGTCTTCATAGACGTAACCATACCGCACAACGGGCACCGGTAGCGACCGAACGCTGCCCTGAATAACGCGCGCGGCGCACGAGTCAAGGAACCGCCGGCTAGGGGCGGCGTTTGCTGGCCTGGAACTCGGTGCCTGTATTGGCGCGGGCATCGACATACTCCGAGGTCCAGCAGCCTCCGGCGCTGCTGGTCCACTGCACCGACAGCGAGGGGTCCATGTGGAAGAAGCTGCCGATGTCGGCGGGCTGGGGGGCCGTGTACTTCTCGGTGCAGCCCGGGCTGCAGCCGGGCGTTGCACCGGCCTTGAGTAATAATGATATGGCGTGGTGTCTGTCCACCACCACCTTCATCTTCGAGACTCCGTTGGAGGTGCCTTCTGAAACCTTGAGCTTGTAGGCGAGCTTGCTGCGTGATTCGCGCCGGCGCCAGCCGGCCGTGCCCTCGACGCTCTCGGGCGTTACGTCGAGACGATAGACGAGCTCGGCCCGTTCGTCCTCGGTGTCAAAGAAGCAGAGTGCATAGGCGTCCTCGCCACGCGGGTCGCCCAGCGCTTCGCGCGGAGTCGGTTCGCCTCCCTTCAACGCGCGCCAGCGCGAGTTGAGGCTCTCACGCCTGGCCTCGCCATCAGGTGCAAAGCCGGTCTCGATGTGGGTCTTGCTCCCTCCCAAGAAGTGACAGGTCGGATCGGGAGCCACTTCGCTCGAGCACACACCCGTGGCCGGATCGCAGCTATCGTAGCTACAGAGGTCCCCATCACTGCAATCGACCGGAGCTTCTCCCTCGCACTCTCCACCCAGACATGTATCGAGCAAAGTGCAGGCGTTCGCATCGTCGCACGCGGAGCCGTTTCGGTCTTCCGCACTACACGCTCTCGTTTCTTCGTTGCATGATTCAGAACAGTCACCGTCGCCATCCGGTCCGGGGCATGGACTGCCCGAGCCCACACACGTGCCCTGTCCATCACAGAAGTCGCTAGCCGTGCAGAACTGCGCATCGTCGCACGCCACGCCCGGTGCCTGGAAGAGACAGAATGCCGAGCAACAGTCACCGTCCAGATTGTTGCCGTCGTCGCAGTCTTCACCGAGATCGACGATACCGTCGCCGCAGGTATAGCCATCGCATTCTTCCAGAGTACGCGTCACCTGGGTTGCGCCGCGCCCGTCGATGGTACCGGCCCAGAAGCGGCCCACGTAGTCGTTGTGGTGGGCCATCGAGATCTTGCCCGTCGTGAAGAAGTGCCCGACGATCTGCGAACGGCTACTCGCTACCCCGCCGCCGAAATCGATGGCTGCGCTTATCGGCGCCAAGGACGTCTTGTCTCCCCGTGCAAACCAGCGGGCCCGGCATGCGCCCTCGCCCAGCATGCGTACGCGGGTCGCCGTGGCCAGGTAGTCTTCTATATAGATGACGTTATCGGCGTGAAGGTAGAGAGTGGATTCCGCGCGCAGGCGAAGTCCGCAGAGTTGATATTTCCCGCCCGCTACGAGCTTCAAGGTCTGGCCGCTCGTCACGGTCACGATTCCATGACGTCCGGGCTCAAGCGTATACGGCGAA
>PIVZ01000854.1 GCA_003354045.1 bacterium | reverse complement strand
CCCGGCCGAGGGACCGTCCTTGGGAATCGCGCCCTCGGGAACGTGAATGTGCACGTCGATGGATTGGTAGAAATCCTGGGCGAAACCGAGCTCACCGGCGCGCGAGCGCACGTAGCTCATGGCTGCCTGCGCGGACTCCTGCATGACCTCGCCCAGGCTTCCCGTGATCGTCAGCTTACCCTTGCCGGGCAGCACCGTGACCTCGGTATTGAGGACCTCGCCGCCGAGCTCCGTCCACGCAAGCCCGGTGGTTACGCCAACGATGGCCTCGCTCTCGGTGCGTCCGTAGCGGTAACGGAATGGCCCGAGCATGCCCTCGAGCACCCGCGAGCTCACCTGCACGAGCTTCACGTCGCCTTCCTCCGCAACCCTGACGGTCACCTTGCGGCACACAGAGGCAATCTCACGCTCGAGGTTACGAACGCCCGCTTCCTTGGTGTAGCGGCGGATGATCGTGCGCAGAGCGTTGTCGGAAAAGCTTATCTGATCCTCGGTCAGCCCGTTGGTCTCACGCTGCTTGGGGATGAGGAACTTCTTGGCGATGTTCAGCTTCTCGATCTCCGTGTAGCCGGCAATGCGGATGATCTCCATGCGGTCCTGCAACGGACGCGGGATGCGCTCGAGCGTGTTGGCCGTGGTCACGAACAGGACCTTGGAGAGGTCATAGTCTACGTCGAGGTAATGATCGTTGAACGAGTGGTTCTGCTCGGGGTCGAGAACTTCTAGCAGTGCCGAGGCCGGATCGCCCCGGAAGTCCGCCGACATTTTGTCTACCTCGTCGAGCAGGAACACGGGGTTGCCCTTACCTGCCTTCTTGAGACTCTGGATGACCTTGCCGGGCAGCGCACCGATATAGGTGCGGCGGTGGCCGCGAATCTCAGCCTCGTCTCGCACACCGCCGAGTGAAACACGCACGAACTCACGCGAGGTGGCTCGGGCGATCGAGCGCCCGAGAGAAGTCTTGCCCACTCCCGGCGGGCCCACCAAACAGAGAATCGGTCCTTTCATGGAGCCGACCAGCTTGGTCACCGCCAGGTACTCGAGGATGCGCTCTTTTACCTTTTCGAGCCCATGATGGTCGGCCTCGAGGATCGCTTTGGCCTCGGCTATGTCGATGGCCGTCTCGGTGTAGTCCTGCCACGGCAGGCAAAGCATCCAGTCGATGTAGTTGCGCACGACGGTGGCTTCGGCCGACATCGGCGACATCATCTTGAGCTTCTTGATTTCCTTCTCGGTCTTCTCACGCGCATCGTCAGGCATCTTCAGCTGCGCGAGCTTCTCTTCGAGCTCCTGGATCTCGTTCTTGAACTCGTCCTTCTCGCCGAGCTCCTTCTGGATCGCCCGCATCTGCTCGTTGAGGTAGTACTCCTTCTGGGTCTTCTCCATCTGCTTCTTGACCCGGGAGCGGATGCGTTTTTCGACCTCGAGAATCTCCATCTCCGAGCGCATGAAGCCGAGCACCTTCTCGAGCCGCTCGGCGGCGTCGAAGGTCTCGAGCAGGTCCTGCTTGTCCTCCAGCTTGATGCCGAGATGAGAGACGATGGTATCCGCCAAGCGCGCCGGCTCCTCGATCGAGGCAACCGTCATGACCATTTCGGGCGGAATCTTCTTGTTGGCGCGTACGTAGGACCCGAACGTCGAGTTGGCGCTGCGAATCAGGGCCTCGACC
>PIVZ01000256.1 GCA_003354045.1 bacterium | reverse complement strand
TCGACCTGATCGTCAACGTCAACTTCCGGATGTCTACCACTTCCTTGCAGTGCGACATGCTGCTGCCGGCGGCGGGCTACTACGAGAAGGACAGCATCAAGTACGCGCAGGCCTACTTGCCCTACATCGTCATGGCCAACAAGGCGGTGGAGCCGCTCGGCGAGTGCCGTGAGGAGTGGACGATCTTCGGCGAGCTGGCGCGCAGGATTCAAGACCGTGCGAAGGCCCGCAATACACCGGTCGTCAAAGACGTTCTCGACCGCGACTACGACTTGAAGGAAGTCTTCGACGAATGGTCGGAGGGCGGCAAGTACGATCCGGCCAACAGCCGTGGCGGAATGGAGTACATCTTCGCGAACTCGGAGGTCTTCGAGGGAACCGAGATCGACCAGGCGATGAAGCGCGGAGTCGTTCCCGTCAAGAAGAATGGGCACTACTCTTCGATCAGCGCGATCTGCAGCGACCCCGACATCAACAAGCCGCTCTACCCTCACGTCTGGCAGGTCGAGGAGAAGGAATCGTGGCCCACGCTTACCGGCCGCCAGCAGTTCTACCTCGACCAGGAGTGGTACATGCGGGCCGGCGAACAGCTCCCCGTGCACAAGGAGCCTCCGATGGCCGGCGGCAACTACCCGCTACGCATGACGGGTGGGCACACGCGTTGGAGCATCCACGCCATCTGGCGCGACAGCGAGTTGATGCTGCGCCTGCAGCGCGGTGAGCCGGTCTTGTACATCAACGAAGGCGACGCCGAGGCGCGCGGCATCTCGGACAACGACCGCATCCGCGTTTTCAACGACACCGGTAAGTTCGTCGCACTGGCAAAGACCAATGGGGCCACGCAGCCCGGCCAGGTCATCATCTACCACGCCTGGGAGCCCTACCAGTTCCCGCTTTTCGAGGGACAGCAGGATCCGGTTCCCTCACCGTGGAAGGCTCTTCATCTGGCTGGCGACTACGGACAGCTTCATTACCGGATAAATTACGGCTCGCCGAGCCACAGTCCGCGCGGCGCCGTTGTCGAGGTCGAGCGGGCATGACTCAGTTCGGACGGCGCGCCTTTCTGCAGGCGTCTTCACTCGGCGCGCTGACACTGGCGCTCGGCAAGCTCGGCCTTGCCCAGGAGCCCGGCCAGGGTTCGCCGTCCGGTGAGCCTGTGGTCGCCGCGCCTGAGCCGCAGCAGGCGCCCCAACCTTACGGCGACTGGCGCGACATCCACCGCGAGAACTGGAGGTGGGAGCGGATAGCGCGCGGCACGCACTCCAACGCCAACTGCGTGTCCTCGTGCGCGTGGAACCTCTACGTGCGCGACGGGATCGTTTGGCGCGAAGAGCAGGCCGGAAGCTACGACGAGGGCAGCGCGGGCTGCCCTGAGTTCAATCCGCGCGGCTGCCAGAAAGGCGCCTGCGCCAGCGACCTCTTCCTCGGCCCTACCCGCGTCCGCTACCCTCTGGAACGAGTCGGCAAGCGCGGCAAGGGACGCTGGAAGCGCATTAGCTGGGAGCGGGCCCTCGACCGCGTGGCCGACGGAATCGTCGATGCGGTGGCAAAGGACGGCGGACACGGCATCATCGCCGAGCTCGGCCCCGAGATCGGTTACGGTCCCAACTCGGCTGCGCCGATACGGTTCTTCAAGATGCTCGGCGCGCCGATGACCGACACGATGGCGATGATCGGCGACGTCGCCTTCGGCGGGACCATCACCTTGGGCACAGCGCATACCGACGGCAGTTCGGATGACTGGTTCCGCTCGAGCTACATAGTCCTCTGGGCCTTCAATCCGGTCTACACGCGCATACCGGACGCCCATTTCCTGCACGAGGCGCGCTACGGCGGGACCCGTCTGGTGAGCATCGCTCCCGACTACAACCCTTCTACCATCCACAGCGATTTCTGGCTCAGCCCGCGCGCGGGTACGGATGCGGCGCTGGCACTTTCGGCCGTACAGGTGATCGTCGAAGAAGGCCTTCACGACGAGGCCTACATACGCGAGCAGACGGATCTCCCGTTGCTGGTGCGAACCGACAACGGCCGCTTCCTGCGCCGGTCCGATCTCGAAAAGGGCGGCAGCGAAGAGATCTTCTACGCCTGGGACACGCGCGCCGAGGCCATAGCCGAGGCCCCCGGCACCAGGGACAGCGACTCGGAGTCGCTCGAGTGGAACGATGTCGTTCCGGCCCTGGAAGGGAGCTGGCCGGTTGCGCTTGCCGACGGAGAGGTCGTGGTGGTGGAGCCGGTGTTCGCCAAGCTCGTGCGCCTCTTGCAGGCCGACTACAAACCCGAGCAGGCGGCAGAGATAACGGGCATCACGGCGGACAGCATCCGGCGCTTTGCACGTGAGTTCGCGGGCGCGCCGAGTGCAATGATCATCTCGCAGTACGGCGCGTGCAAGTTCTATCACTCCGATCTTCTGCAACGCGCGCAGATACTGCTCACCTCGGTCACGGGCAATATCGGTCGCACGGGCGGCGGCTGGCGCTCGGGGGCTTTCATAGCCATGGAGGGCAATGCCGTTCTCGGCATGCAGCGCGACCTCGGCCTTCTCGACTTGATCGTCCTGGCCACGCGCAGCTACTTCCGCGAGCCCGAGGAGAACGTCGAAGATTTCTCGCGCTATTTCGTACCCTCAGGCCTCTGGCACCTCGTGCACGGAGGACTTTCCGAAGACGCCGTCAAGGCGAGCTACGGCGATCCGGCCTTAGCCGACGGCGCCAAACCTTATCTCGACGAAGCGCTGGAGAAAGGCTGGTACCCGATCGATCCGACGCGCAAGCCCAGCTTCATGCTCTCGGTATTCGGCAACGTGCTGCGCCACTCGCGCAACGCCGGGCGGCTGCTCGAGAACTTGTGGCCAAGCCTCGACCTGGTCGTGAGCGTGGACTTCAGGCTCAGCCAGACCTGCCTGGAGAGCGACATCGTGCTGCCGGCGGCCGGCTGGTACGAGAAGGTGGACTTCAAGTACATCCCGGGCCTCGTCCCCTATCTCGCGCTTTCAGACCGCGCCGTGGAACCGCATGCCGAGTCGAAACCCGAGTGGGAGATCTTCCACCGGCTCTCCTCTGTCTTGGCGCGTAAGGCCGTGGCCAGGGGCGTGGACGGCTACAGCGACTACCTCGGCGTCGAGCGAAGTCTCACGGATATCGACGCTGCATTCAGCGACGACGGGCGCTTCGGCCCCCATGACCAGGACGAGCTGGCCGAGTTCATACTCATGGTGTCGAGCACCTCCAAGGGCGTCGAGCTGGACGAGCTTCGCAGGGTGGGAAACAAGCGCGTCACAAGCCTCGGCCAGCAAGGCGCGCTCACTGGCATCTTCTCCGACTACTCGGAGACCGAGCCGGTGGTGCCAATGCGTTGGTTCGTGGAAAAGAAGCAGCCCTACCCGACGCTGACAGCCCGCCAGCAATTCTACGTGGACCACCGCTGGTTCCTCGAACTCGACGAGGCGCTTCCCGTATACAAGCAGGCACCGGCAGCCGGCGGCGACTACCCGTTGGTGCTCTCCGGTGGGCATGCCCGGTGGAGCATCCATGCGATCTGGCGCGACCACGAGTTCATGATGCGAATGCAGCGTGGCGAGCCGGTGGTGCTCCTCGGACCCCAGGATGCGGGCGAACGGGGGATAAATGACCACGACAAGGTGCGCGTGTTCAACGACATGGACTCCATAGTGGTGCGCGCGAAGATTCTCACCGGCCATCCGCCGGGATTCGTGATCGTCTACCACGCCTGGGAGCCCTTCCAGTTCAAGCACCACAAGAGCCACCAACATCTCGCACCCACGCCGCTCAAAGTGACCCAGCTCGCTGGCGATTACGGCCACCTCGGATGGTCGTACGGCCACTACGAGCCAGGGCAGGTTGATCGGGACACCAGAGTTGATATCGCCCGGCTGAGCTGAGCGAACCCCAGAGGACGGACTCGATGACAGATCTCGCGACAATAGACTCCATAGCACCCGGCCCCGAGCAGGAGGCCGCGGCGCGCAGCACGCTCTACCGGCACCTCGCGGACTGGCTGCGTTTCCCCTGGGAAAACTTTCACGGCCTGGCGCTGGCCGGTGAGCTCGCGCAGACCGCCGCGCCTTGCCTGGCGGCACTACCGTACACGGTGGAAGGCGCAGACGGCATGCTCGAGTCGCTCGGCGAGGTCGAGGCCGATTACGATCTGTTTCAATCCGACTACGTCGGACTTTTCGATGTCGGTGCCGGCGGCCCCCCTTGCCCGCTCTATGGCGGGGTGTGGGGTGGAGACCGCCAGAAGGTGATGGAAGAGGCGCTGCGCTTCTACCGCTTCTTCGGGCTGAGCCTTTCGCCCGAGGAGCGCGATCTCCCGGATCACGTGAGCACCGAGCTCGAATTTCTGCATTTCCTCACCTTCAAGGAGGTCGAGGCGTTGAGAGAAGGATCGGAGACCGACTCGCTACGGCGGGCCGCCCGCGACTTTCTGGTCCGCCACCCGGCAAAGTGGCTGCCGCGCGCTGCCGGCAAGCTGCAAACGAAGGAAGCGCCGCGCTTTTGGCGCGGTTTGATCGGACTGGGCGCGCTTTTCTGCAAAGCGGACGCCGACTATCTAATCACTACAGAAGGCCCTGTGCGCAAGTAGCACGCAGGTAACCGAAATCAAGGAGGGTGACCTTGTTAACTCGAGCGAAATCAACGTTGCAAACAGTATCAATCCTGACGGCCGTCGTTGTCCTTTCGTTGCCGCTTGAGGTGCGCGCTGCCGATGTGAAGGCAGGCGAAGAGATCTTCAAGCGGGAGTGCCTCGTCTGTCACGGCGAGAAGGGACTTGCCGACGGCCCGGCCACGCCCCTACTGGACCCGAGGGCCCGCAACTTCGACCAGGGGCTGTTCAAGATCCGCACCACGCCGACCGGCGAGCTGCCGACCGATGCGGACATAATTCGCACCATCAAGCGCGGCCTGCCCGGCTCCGGAATGCCGTCGTTCGAGTATCTCGGCGACGAGGTGATCGCCAACGTCGTCGCATTCGTCAAGACGCTCGGCGGACCGGAAGGCGAGGAGGGAAGCTGGTTCGACCTCTACGAGGTGCCCGAACCACAGGTCGTGCCGATGCCTCCACCTCCGGTGACCGAGGCAAGCAAGGCGCGGGGCGTCGAGCTCTTCGACAAGATGGGCTGCATAGGGTGCCACAACAAGACGGGAACTGGTGATGCCAAGCCCCGCAGTGAGACCATCGACAACTGGGGTTACGAGATCTCGCCGCGTAACTTCACACTGGGCGTGTTCAAAGGTGGGCACGAGCCGCAGGACCTCTACATGCGGGTTCTCACCGGACTTGATGGGACGCCGATGACGGCCTTCTGGAAGGACGTGATGTCCGTCGAGGAGCGATGGGCGGTCGTGCAGCACGAGATCGCTTTCGGACCTCCGCGAGACATCAAGCAGCCAGGACGAGAGGCCGTGACGGTGGCCAGCGGCGCAGCTCCGGCGACGATCGAGGATGCCGCATGGGGTAGCGCCGAGGCGGCCAAGATCACGCGCATGGCGCTACGTGGCGGCTGGCGCAAGTACTTCGACCCGCTCGATGTGCGCGTTGCCGCTGATGGTGACGACCTCGCGCTGTTG
Organism: bacterium; assembly: GCA_003354045.1. Taxonomy (GTDB): domain Bacteria; phylum Desulfobacterota; class Binatia; order UBA1149; family CAITLU01; genus PIVZ01. The sequence continues at coordinate 1,175 of PIVZ01000256.1, read as the reverse complement.
GTCTCCTGGGATGATGGCGCCAACACCTGTCCGTCGTTGCGCGTGACCTTCCCGCAGGCCGGCGAGCCCGCGGGCTTCCAGATCGGCACGGAAGAGGCGCCGGTTCGCGTGTGGACGTGGAAGGAAGGCGAAGGCGCCAAGATCCTCGAGGCAACCGGGATCAAGGCCGAAGGTGATGAGACCGAAAAAGAGAAGGTGCTCGAGGGCGAGCTCACTGCTGTGGCCAAGAAGGAAGGCACCAAGCACACGCTGCTTCTCAAAGGCGCCGCACCGGCCGCACGTGACCGCATCCTGCTGACGCTTGCTACCTGCACAGCGGAGCAGGACTACACCAGCGGCTCGACCTTCTTCGACTTGAAGTAGCTCCCGGGCCGGAAAGAAATGGGGACAGGTACGGTATTCTCCTGAAAGACCGTACCTGTCCCTTGCCTCCTGCGTCCTCGTAGCCGACCCTTTCGTAGCCGCCGCCGGTTCTCGCCTACGTCACGTTAGTCATCTCGCAACCGCTGCGAATCCTCTCACAGCCACCGCGGCCCCGTCGCGCTTGCCCTGCGAGCCCCCTCGCACTCGCCCGCGAGCCCGCTCGCACTTGCCCGCAAGCCCCCTCGTACCTGCCGCACGAGCCCCACCCATAAGAGGGGCATCCCCGCGAAGCCGAACAAGAGACGGCTTGCATTGTCTGGCCATGTGGCCAATTCTACAAACAAACGTTCGTTTGGGGAGCTCGACTGCGGATGAAAGCGGGTTCCGAAGCGAGCCGGAGCCAGGTGGCCGCATAGACGGCGGCTTCGGAAAGCAGACAGATCGTGCGCCACCCCCATGGTGGCAGCGCACGATCTGTCATCCGCCCGGCACGAGCGCGACGCGAACGCGACAGGCGCCCGGCGCGAGCCTGGCGCCAGCCCGGCGCGAGCCTGGCGCGGGTTCGGAACGTCACGGTGGAAAAGCTCTCGCCGCGTCAGGAGCGAGAACGGAGGAACTCAGGTGCTAACAGTAAGCAAGGTTGCCGGCGACGACAGTTTGCTCGATCCGTCAGCGTCCGTATGGAAGCCGATCAAAGGCGCTGCACTCACGCTAAAGGCCACGCCGATTGGCACTCAGCCGACCGCGTACATGAGGGCGTCTTGGAAAGACCGACCCTACGGCGTCGTTACCAGCGTCGATGTACGCTTGTG
>PIVZ01000255.1 GCA_003354045.1 bacterium | reverse complement strand
GGAGGCGCTGGTGTCCACGGCTCCGGCCACTTCTCGATCTCGAGCGCCTCGCATTGAACGTCTTTGGGCACGTCTATGACCACGGGCCCGGGACGGCCCGACTGGGCGATCTCGAAAGACTCCGGAATCACCTCGAGGAGCTCGGCGGCGCTGCGCACCAGGAAGTTGTGCTTGGTTATCGGCAGGGTGAGCCCGTAGGTATCGACCTCTTGGAAGGCATCGGTGCCGATCATCGCCGTGGGCACCTGCCCGGTGATGGCGATCAGCGGAACCGAATCCAGATTCGCATCCGCGATTGCCGTGAGCAGGTTGGTCGCGCCGGGTCCCGAGGTGCCCAGACACACGGCGGCCTCGCCGGTGGCGCGCGCCATTCCCTGCGCGATGAATCCGGCGCCCTGTTCGTGGCGGGCCAGGACGTGGCGAATGCGGCTTGCCCTCAAGGCATCGTAAAGCGGCAGGTTAGCCCCGCCCGGGATGCCGGCCACGGTCGTGATGCCCTGGCGTTCCAGCAACGACGTGATTATCTCTGCTCCTGTCTTTTTCATCCTACTTGTCCTCGTCTCTTTCGGTCTCTTTAGTTTTCCTCCCCGCGGCCGCCTCGCCGGCAAAAGAAAAGCCCCTGCCGGCTTCGCGCCAGCAGGGGCTTTCTTTCGATAGCTGCCTGTTTCCGTCCCTACGGCGCGCGACTACATGTGACCTCGCGTACTACCACGAGTACGAGGCTGCTAATGGTCACGCTGCTGGCGCCTGGGCGTCTCATCTACTTTGCTTCCTTACCTTCTCGGCCGGGGTCACCCGATCGATGGTAGCGATTCTTAGCAGAGATCGGCAGGCTGTCAAGACCGCACGCTCATATTGACTCGTGGGTGAGGCCCGCAGGCAGTGACGGTCCGTGGGCCGTGGCGGCCGCTCAGGCCGCTCCATGCGGGGTAATGTCGCGGTGGCGCCAGCGGATGCGCAGCAGGTCCATGAGCATGGTCGTGCCGTCGCGCAGGAAGTCCACCTTGCTCTCCGTGTCGTTGCGCCAGTGCACGGGGACCTCTTCCACACGGTAGCCGAGCCGGCGGGCGACGAAGAGCAACTCGGCGTCGAACCCCCACCGGTCGATGGTTACGCGCTCGAAGATGGGGCGCACCACCTCGCGGCGAAACAGCTTGAACCCACACTGGGTGTCTCGGATACCGGGCACCGCGAGGGCGCGCACCACCAGGTTGAAGCTCTGGCCGCCGAGCTCGCGGTACCATGCCTGGTGCTCCACGATGTCGGCTCCGGCGACCGCGCGTGAGCCGATGGCCACGTCGGCGCCGGCTGCGAGAGCGGCATCGAGAGCCTCGAAGTCGTCTATCGGCGTGGACAAATCGGAGTCGGTAAACAGGACGCGGCGCCCGCGGGCGGCCAGGATGCCCCGTTTGACCGAGTAGCCCTTGCCCCTGTTCCCGTCGTTGCTGATGAGTTGCAAGCTTACGGCGCCGTTCTTGCCGGCTTGTTCGGCAACCTCGCGCGTGCGGTCGGTGCTGCCGTCGTCTACGACGATCAACTCGGCGGTCTCGTCGGTGTGGCTTTCCAGATAGGCGATGATCGCGGGCAGAGTGCGTTCGAGCCGCCGCTCCTCGTTATAGGAGGGGACGACGATGGAGAGGCTCGGCTCGGATACGTCGGCGCTCATGGTCTAGGTCACAGAGTCATGATGGCTGCTGGCCGTTGCCATCGGGGAGCGTCGGCGGGCTTCTTCGATGAAGCCCCGTATTGCCTGCCCCGGCTGCCCTCAACCCCCTGTGGCACGGGATAGTATTGACCCGGGGCGCTCTTAGCAAGAAGGGGGCTATGCGGCGCCGCAGCCGGCAATAGCGGCTGTCGAAGCCTCCGGGGCGGCTGCAAGCAGGAGCCGGAGAGCCGTGATGAACTCCCGGCCGCCGTTTCCTTCGGCTGGGCCGCTGGCGTATTCGTCCGTGCTTGCCAGGTAGACCGCAGGGGTAGCACCGACAGTCACCGCACCAGTTTGCATGGAAAGCCATGCGCGCTTAGCCGGAGGAGCACGGACACACAGCCATGTTGGAAGGATATCGAGTAGTGGAGATGGGCGTATGGGTGGCCGGCCCGGCCGTCTCGGGGACGCTTTCGGATTGGGGTGCCGAGGTCATCAAGATCGAGCCGCCCGTGGGCGATCCGATGCGCGCCTTCTTCCGCCTGACGACGGGAAGCAAGGTGGACCGCAACCCGCCCTTCGACCTCGACAACCGCGGCAAGAAGAGCGTCGTCCTGGATCTTCGCAAGGAGGAGGGCCGCGAGGCTGCCTACAGGATCATAGAGAGCGCCGATGTGTTCGTGACCAACATGCGTCCCGAGCCTCTCACCCGGCTGGGTTTCGATCATGAGACGCTTGGCCGCCGTTTCCCGAGGCTCGTGTACGGCTCCGTTACCGGCTACGGCCTCGACGGCCCCGACCGCGACAGGGCAGGCTACGACGTCGGTGGATTCTGGGCGCGCACCGGCGTAGCCGACACTCTACGCATCGAAGGCGAACCGCCGCCGATGATCCGCGGTGGCTTTGGCGATCACGTTACCGCGCTCTCCGGGGTCGCCGGCATTCTGGCCGCGTTGCTCGAGCGCGAGCGCACCGGCAAGGGCCGCGTGGTGGAGACCTCGCTGCTGCGTACCGGAATGTACTGCCTTGGCTGGGACCTCGGCATCCAGCTCGTGTTCGGCAAGATCAAGCGTCCGGTGCCGCGCTCGGAGACCGAGACGCCGCTCATAAGTTGCTACGAGGCCGGCGACGGCTCGTGGTTTTGGCTGATCGGGCTGGAGGCAGACCGCCATTTCCCCGGCCTTTGCCGCGCCCTGGGCCGGCCCGAGCTGATCGAGGACGAGCGCTTCTCGGGCGCGCGCGCCCGTCGCCACAACCGCAAGGAACTCATAGCCCTCCTCGATGCCGCCTTCGCCACGCGCAGTCGCGGCGAATGGGCCGAGCGCTTCGACCGCGAGGACGTCTGGTGGGTTCCCGTGCAGACGCCCGCCGAGGTGGTCGAGGATCCGCAGGCCCGCGCCGCCGGAGCCTTCGTCGAGGTGCCGGGGCAGGGCGGGGCGCCGCCGTTTACGGCCGTGGCCTCGCCGGTGAGCTTCCGCGGAAAGGACTCACCGCCGATGCGGGCCGTACCGGGGCTGGGCGAACACACCAGAGAGGTGCTTCGCGCGGCGGGTTACGGGGAGGATGAGATAGAAAGCCTGGCCGCTGCCGGCGTCATCGACCCCGGGTAACCCCATCCTCGAGCCGCCACGCTCAAACCGCGTGTAAGAGGTTCCAGCGGCCTCGAGAAAGTCCTTCGACTAACGCGAGGCGTTCCCGTTTGAGGCTGCGCCTCAACATCTGATCTTCGACCGTGACTCGATCTCCTACCCCTTGTGGGAGACCTGTTCTTGGCGCTAAGATGCGCAAAGGTCACACTCGCGAGTATCTCGCTTCGGAGCCTCGATGCCGCCATGCAGGAGCGGCCAACAGCACGGGCAGACACGAGACCGTCCTGAAGCGAGTGCGTCGGTTCGGTAGCCGCGAGTTCGGCGGCGATTCGGCCCATCCGGGCCGTCGTCTGGAGGGGTTATGTATTACTCGCGCTTTCGCTTTCGCGGAGAGAGTTCGCAGCCATCACGTGCAGGGGCGGGGTCGGCGCGCCGCATGATGGCGGGCGTCGTTCTGGCGCTGGCGTGTTCGTTCCTTCTGCCCCACCTGGCGGCCGCCGCGTCGGTGGTAGATAGTGCGGAACCGCGCATCGTCTTCGGGAACGACGACCGGGTCGAGGTGTTCGAAGTCGGCGATCCCGACGTGCAGCTGCTCGTCGACTCGGTGGCGGTACTCGCGGATTATAGTGAGCTTACGAATTGCAGTCCCGGTGGAACGAGCTGCGACCTCATAACGGTGCCGCTAACCGACCTGCCGGGGTTTGCCCCCGGACTTTGTGTCGATGAACCGTTCCGGCTGCAGCCTACTGTAGGGTTTTGCTCCGGATTCATTGTCGGGCCGGATCTCATCGCGACGGCAGGTCATTGCGTCAACGATTCGAATTGCCCAACGACGGCGGTGATCTTCGACTTCCAGCTGACGGCACCCGCCACCCCCGCGACGACTCAGCTCGATACCTACTATTGCCAGGAAGTCATCGACCGGATTCTGTGGGGTGACGTGGATTACGCAGTCTTGCGGGTCGACCGACCGATCGCCGGGCGCGCGCCCCTGTGTGTGGCTAGCAGCGAGGTCGTGACCGCGGGCGAGCAGGTTTTCGTTATCGGACATCCGGTCACTCTGCCCGCCAAGGTCGCCGACTCTGCAACCGTAGGCTCAGTGACGCCGCTGTATCTGAGTGCGGATCTCGATACAGCACCGGGTAACAGCGGGTCACCGATCTTTCACGCGAACTCGAACGAAGTTCTCGGCGTTCTCGTTCGAGGACCGGCTACCAATTGGGTAACGGACTGGTCGGATCCGCAGAACCCCTGTTATCGTGAGAACGTGTGCGCGCAAGACGGCACGAATTGCCTAAGCGGAGACCCGACGTACGGCATGTTCATCGATGGGGTGCACGCGACACTCTGGGGAGAGGGCCTCGGGAGCGCGTGCGGCCTCTCGCTCGACCTTGCGGCGTCACCAACGTCGGCGCAACCCGGAGACGTGATCACCTACACGCTGACCGTGACGAATGCCACGGATTCCCTGATCACGGGAATACAACTGTCGGATCCGGTGCCGGTCGGGACATCCTATGTGCCTGGCTCGGCCAGCGACGGAGGTGTCGAAGGCGGAACCGGCACCGTTTCGTGGCCACTGCTGGATTTACCCACCCAGTCGGCCGTCCAGCGGAGTTTCCAAGTCAGCATCGATCCCCTGTTCGGCAAGATGATCGCGTTCCAAGACGGCATGGAGTACGGCCCGGGCCTGTGGTCGGTATCTCACGGCGGAGGAGATGTCGATTGGCAGATTTCCACCGACAGCAGCTATGAGGGCGCCAATGCTTGGCGTGCATCGAACACCGCGAATACCGAGGAGGCTTCTGACCAATACCTCGATGTTTCTGTCGAGATACCCCAGGATGCGGTGCTCCGATTCTGGCACGAGATGGGTGGTACCGCCTTCTCGTACTCTTGGGGCGGTGTGGTTGAGATCTCCACTGACGGTGTTGTCTGGCAGGATATCGGCGATACGTTCGAGAAGACGGGGTACACCGGGAGCGTGTACGACAACCCGGCTACGGGCCTCAATCCGCTGGATGGCCGCCTCGCCTACGTCGGCGTGAGCGGCGGCTATCTGGAAACGATTATCAACCTCAGTGCCTACGGCGGCTTGCAGGCCTGGATACGTTTTCGTTTTGCTGAGGACCTGCCAATTGATGCCGACTCGTGGTCGTGGACGGTAGACAACGTTGCGATCGAGGCCGGGGGGCAGGTCACCAATACGGCTGCGGTAGCGTCTTCGGGAGGACTGACCGATGACGCCGTGGTTGTCGTACCGGTAGACGGTTCCGTATGTGGCAACGGGATCAAGGAGGCAGGCGAAGCCTGCGACGACGGCAACTTCTCGGCCGAAGACTGTTGCCACGCCTGCCAAGTCACGCCGTCCTTCCAATGCCTGGGAATCCGCTGGTGGGTACTCTACAAGGTGTTCGTTCACCCTGCGGAGCCCGTGGGACCGCCGTTCGGGCCTTTCTTGGCCACGGACCGGTTTGTCTCGCATTCGCTTGTCTTGAAGAAGGCGTTGTATGCAGCGGCGCAAGCCGTGGATGGCGGAGCCGGCGGCGGGGCCCAAGCCGCACGGTCTTACGGCGACTGGGAGCCTCATATGACTGCCTACAAGGCGGCGAGGGCCAAGGGCTCAGCGCGCGCCCCCCGCGTGGAAGGGATCGTTGTGTCGAACAGTCTAGGGCGGTTGACGGTGGATACGCGCAAGGTCGATTTCGTGGCCACGGCCGCCGCTGCGGGCGACGGAGCGGGTGTGACGGCTCCTCCTGCCGCGACTCACGATTTGGATCGTTACCTTTGCTACAGGGTCCGTGTGGCGCGAGGAACACCCGGATTCCCGAGGGACGTCGAAGCCACCCGCAGCTTCCAATACGACGGCAGTCGCACCCTGCGCGTTCGGAAGCCGAAACACCTCTGCCTGCCTGCCGATATCGACGGCAACGGCGTACGCAACCCGGAGATCGGCTTGATGTGCTACACCGTCAAGCCGGCACGCGGTGAGCCCGACTCGGCCGTCCCGCTCGGGGTGACGTTCGCTGACGAGCACGGAACCCTGACGATCGACACGAGAAGGGAAGCGGAACTCTGCCTGCCCTCGGAATTGCTTTGAGGCACGACGCCTGCCGGGGACCCGAGGCGGGGTCTATGTTAACAGTGCCCGAACGCCCTTGAATCCGGCCCTCGAACGCCCGCTCTCGAACCTGCGCCCTCCGGGGGGTAAAATAGAGCGGGATGTTGCGGTGGATGTGGTGGTGGCCGAGGGCGCCCGTGGGCGCTGCTTCGGCGGTTCTGCTGGCGGCGCTTTGCCTGGCCGCTTGCACGGCCTCGGTGCCGCGCGACATGGACGACGCGTGCGCGATCTTCGACGAGAAGCGCTCATGGTACAAGGATTGCCGCCGCTCCTACGAGAAGTGGGGCGTGCCCATCTCCGTTCAGCTGGCCATCGTCCATCAGGAGTCTCGCTTTCGCGCCAAGGCCAAGCCGCCGCGCCGGCGGATCCTGTGGATCTTCCCCGGGCCGAGACCGTCTAGCGCCTACGGATATGCCCAGGC
>PIVZ01000853.1 GCA_003354045.1 bacterium | reverse complement strand
ACCCCCTCAGGCCTTGTCGGTCCACTCGATGCTGGCCGGGTCCTTCTGGAAGGGCGGGAACATGTCGAGCCAGCGCCGCGAGATCAGTATGTCGAGTATTTCCGAGGTACCGCCGGCACGGGTCTTCTCCATCTCGGCCTTGAGGATGGCCAGCGTGTCGTGCACTGCCGGCCCGAACAGGTGCTCCAGATACTCATCGGGGATCCTCGGCTTGGACTCGTCAATGTTGCCGTTCTCATCCAACCGCGGCGGAGCCAGCGGCGGCACGTAGTAGATGTTGGGCTGCGTGTTGAACTCCGGATGCAGCGGTATGGCCACCTTGTGGACGTTGACCAGCTTGTGGATCGGCCCCTCCGGGTCATCCAACCGCCCGGCGAATCGCACCCGCCCCGGACACATCCGTGCGCACGCCGGCGCTACCTCCTGGTCCACACGCGGGAAACAGAAAATACATTTCTGCGAGATGTTGCGCGCGTGATTGAAGTAGATCTTCTTGTACGGACAGGCCTCCATGCAGAAGCGGTACCCGCGGCAGCGGTCCTCATTGATGACCACAATGCCGTCTTCCTCGCGCTTCTCGATGGCTTGTCTCGGACAGGCATCCATGCAGGCCGGGTGCGTGCAGTGGTTGCAGATGCGCGGCAGGTAGAAGTAGTAGCTGTTGGGGTACTCGCCGCCGCCCTGGTCCTCGTCCCAGTTGGGACCCCAGTCGGGATCGCCCTCGGGCTTCAAGTGGACCTTGGAGCCCTTGCCGCCGTAGAAGACCTCTTCGTAGTTGAACTTCCAAGCCTCTCCGAAGTCCTTCTTGGTGGGCAGCTGGCCGGGCCTGGCGATGTCTTCGGCGTCGAAACCGCCGCCCATCTTTTCCCAGTCCTTGGGCGTGCCGCGCCCAGGCTGGGTGTTCACCGTTGCCCACCACATGTACTCCATCCCCTCATCACGGGTCCAAAGTCGCTTACATGCAATAGTGCAGGTCTGACAGCCCAGACACTTGTTGAGGTCGAATACCATCGCCACCTGTGGCTCGGGCTTTTCGGCTGCGTCTTTGCGTACTCTCGGCATGACTCTTGTCTCCTACTTCTAAGGACAGCCTAGGCGCTGGCCAGCTCAATCTCGGTCCAGGCTTCGGTGAAGGCTTTGAACCCGGCACGCTCACCGCTGCCGCCTTCCCAGACGGCCACCCCGAGGCGGCTCGGGCCGCCGGGCTTTAGCGTCGTCGACTTCTCTCCGGAGCCGACATCGACGAGCTTGCGCGAGAACACCACCTGCCAACCGTTGGTCTTGCGCACGGCCTTGGCCACGATGGTGGTATCTCCCGTGTGCTCTGTGGAGCCCACGCCCTTGGCGTAAACGGAGCGGGCCTCCTCGGAGTCTCCGCGCCAGTGCCAGGCGTTTACCCACTCCTTCTCGTTGCCCATGGTGTCAATGGGCGCATCCCCGCGCACGGGGAAGAGCACACCGGCGCCGTCGGGCCAGATCTCGGCATCCTCGATGGTTCTGTTCTCGCTGACGTCTTGCCACTCCAGGCGCACGAACATGGACTCGCCATCGTGGCACAAGCGTACATCGACGCTGGTAACGACGCCGTAGGGTCGGTCTTTCCAAGACGCCCTCATGTACGCGGTCGGCTGAGTGCCAATCGGCGTGGCCTTTAGCGTGAGTGCAGCGCCTTT
>PIVZ01000254.1 GCA_003354045.1 bacterium | reverse complement strand
CACCTACTCGCACCCAACGGCCGCCCCCAGCAGATCACCGAGGACCTTCACAGCTTCTGGAACACCACGTACACCGAGGTTCGCAGAGAATTGCGCCGCCGCTATCCCAAGCACGCATGGCCCGAAGACCCCTGGAACGCCCCCGCCGAGCGCCGCCCCCGCCGCCGCTGAAGAAATGGGGACAAATGCGGTATAGTCCCCCCATGTTGACTGCGCTTACAGAAGACGTGTGGGTGGCCGACCAAGACCACCGCTTCCTCGGGCTTCGCGTGGGCACGCGGATGACCGTGGTGAAGCTCCCCGACGGAAGTCTCTTCATCCACTCGCCGGTGGCGCTCGGCGCCGAGCTCAAGGCAGCTACTGATGCGATCGGCCCGGTCCGCCATATCGTGGCGCCCAACCTCTACCATCACGTCTACGCCGGCGAGTGGGCCGCGGCCTACGCCGATGCGCGCGTTCATGCCCCAAACGGCCTGGCTAAGAAGCGCAGCGACCTGCGCATCGACGCGCTGCTGAGCGAAGAGCCGGATCCGAATTGGCACGACGCGCTGACCCCGGTCGCCATCCCGAGCATGATGCGAGAGACGGTGTTCTTCCACCAAGCTTCCGGCACCCTGGTAAGCTGCGATCTGAGCGAGAACTACCACGGCAGCGACCACCTCTGGACGCGGTTCTACATGAAGGTGTCGGGCATCGACGGACGCATCGGCCTGAGCCGCATGCTCCGCCCCGTATTCAGAGATCACCGGGCCGCGCGCGCCGCCATCGATCGCCTGCTGGAATTCGACCTCCAACGCATCGTCATCTCCCACGGTGACGTCATCGAGGAAAGAGCTCGCCAAGGGCTCGAACAGACCTACGACTTTCTCCGCTGAGAATCCCGGGACGAGGACCGCGTAACGTATGTTCAGTCTGTCGGGCAAGGGGTTCGCGAAGGCGGCGGTCGTAGGCGCGGCGGCAGCGCTGGCGATGGTAGTGACACTGCCGAGCTTCACCGCGCCCGCCTTCGCACAGCGCCAAGCCATGGTGACGGCCGCGACTGACGGGTGGTTCGAGGTCGCCGAGATAGACTCTCTGACCTGGGCGTTCAGCGAGCCCGAGTACTGGCAGAAGAACATAAGCTACCTGATCGCCGGCTCCGAGCGCGCGCTACTCCTCGATTCCGGTTCTCCCGAAGACGACATCACCTTCATCGCCTCGCGGATCATCGATCTGCCGGTCACGGTGATGGCCTCGCACATTCACTACGACCACATCGGCAGCCATCACCGCTTCGAGCGCGTCGCCATGGCCGACCTCCCCATCAACCGCGCCCACATGGACGGCACGACCTACACGACGTCGCTTAGAGAGACTCTCACCTGGCCGTCGCAAAGCTTCGAGGTAAGCGAGTGGTGGAAGCCAGACACCACCATCGACCTGGGTGGTCGCAAGCTCGAGATCGTTCACGCGCCCGGGCACAGCCCCGACTCCATCGTGCTCGTCGATCGCGAGCGCGGCCAGATGTTCACCGGCGATCATCTTTACGGTGGCGAGCTGGTCGCGTTTACTCCGGGGGCCGATCTCGCAGTCTACCTCGAAACCACCCGCCGACTCATTCACGATTACCCCGAGACGAAGACCGTACTCGGCGCCCACTTCAACGGCGTGCTGCCCGTCGCCTCGCTGACCGAGCTCGAAACGGCTCTCTCGAAAGTACTAGAGGGTTCGGCCGAAGGGCGAAAGATGTGGTGGCTTGGCGGGCTGCTGACCGAGTATCCCTTTCAACACTTCTCGATAGTGGCGGCGACCTTCCGATGAGCGACGAAGCGGCGGCAAGCAAAGGTAAGCGCATCCCAGCGCTGGTCGTCTCGGGCTTTCTCGGCTCGGGCAAGACGACTCTCGTCCGTCACCTGCTGACCGAAGCACAGGCAGAGGGCGTGCGCGCGGCGGTGGTCTCCAACGAGTTCGGCGAGCTCGGCATCGACCAGGCGCTCCTCGGCGAAGGAGAGCAGGCATACGTGGAGATCGAAGGCGGCTGCGTGTGTTGCAAGCTCGGCGACGAGCTGCTCGACACCTTGCAGATGCTCTACGAAAAGGTCGCCCCCGACCGCATAATCGTCGAGACCTCCGGGGTGGCCCTCCCCTACGACACTCTCTTCAACTTCTGGCGCGAGCCTGTAAGGCAATGGGTGGCCGACGAGGCATCCGTGGTGGTCGTAAACGCCGAACAGGTCGCCCTCGGGCGCGACCTGGAAGGAACGTTTGAAGATCAAGTATGCTCGGCCGACCTACTGCTGCTCAACAAGACCGATCTCGTCACGGCCGACGACGTGAAACGCGCCGAGGAGCTGCTTCGCGACATGGAGCCGGACGCACCGCTGCTGCACTCCGTCCACGGACGCGTCGAGCCCGAGGTGCTCTTTCCACCAGACCCCGAAGGCCTGCGCAGTGCGCGCCGCAAGATGGCAGACGCGCCCCCGCCCCATGAGCACGAGCACTTCGAAGCCGAAGAGATAAGCATCGAAGCCGGCATCGACACCGACGAGCTCGCCAAGCGCCTCGCCGCCCTCGGCTCGCTACGGGTAAAGGGCTTCGTCGAGACCTCCGAAGGCCCACGCCTGGTACAAGGAGTCGGCCACCGAATCGAGTTCGCCAGGATCGACGGCCCCCCACCCGAGCGCCTCCTCGGCCGCCTCGTCGTCATCCACCGCAGGTAGGAGTCTGACTCAGTCCTCCTCTTCGCGGCGCCGTCTCCTTACGTCACTCCGCTTCAGGGAGTACAGCCATAATAGTCGCAGTTGGCCAACGGGGAGTACGTCCCGGACACGGGGGCTGTGGTGCACACTGATTCGAAGACATCCGGTCCCTCCGAGCAACCGATCGTGCCGTACCAGGCGGACTCGCAGCACTTGCCCTTGACGTCCGACGGGTAGTTAACTTCGCAGTTGCCCGTTTCGCCGTCGCAGACTTTGCCGTCGAGCACTACTCCGGTTTCCTCGCATAGGGTGCGATTTGGATCACTATTGATCATCGTCGCGCAGAGAGCCTCACCCGAATACTGGCAGCAAGCGATTGTTGGACGGGTGGTGCTAGTCGTCGAGGTCGTCGACGTACTGCTCGTCGTGCTGGTTGTCGTAGTGGTGACGACCCCTTTTACGGCAGGCACGCAGAGCCGGCCGGCAGCCTTGACGTTCTCGACTTTGCGCGACCCGAACTGGTCAGTGACTATCAACGACGAGATGAGCATCCTGTCGCATCTTACCTTGTAGCAAAGATAGTCGTTTTCGAGCTCCTGGGTCGGAGGAAGGAGGTTCGGCGGCTCGCTGGTCCCCGCCACGGTAACCGTCTTTTGCGTGGGGATGCACAGCTCTTTTGCTTTACCGACGACCTTGCATCCTGCGGCCACCGTGAACGGTGGGATCTGCGTCGGCGACAAATTCACCCGCGCATCGGTGAACCTCTGGGAATCTTTTATCTTGTGACACTCGAGATGGTCGGGTAACTGCGCCTGGGCAGTCACCGGCAACGCGAAGGCAAGCGCGCACGCCGCGGCAAGCCATGAAGAAATAGCCTGTTTCATTGGATCTCATCCCCTGTAGGCCGTAAGGCACAATGCGGGCTGGCATCGCCGCAGCCCGCGTTGTGCCTTTTGCTTCTACTGTTCTTGGCTGAGCGGCCTCGACGGGGAAGTCTTCACAGGTGGGTTCGTGGGGCGCACTCAGGCGCACCTCATAATTGCTAATTCATGACCCTCTTGTCAACAACTTTCAGCACTTATCGAGGGCCTTGTCGTCCCATAATTATGGGTATATGGTTTGATGTATGAAGACCACTGTTGATCTGCCCGACGATCTATTGATCGAGGCAAAGAAACGGGCGGCCGAGCAGCGCAGGCCTCTCAGAGCGATCCTGGCCGACGGGCTACGCGCGGAACTGTCAAAGAAGGCGAAGTCGCCGGGCCAAAGACGGCGGCGTTTGCGCTGGGTAACGGCCAAGGGCGGGCTGCCGCCGGTGGAGCTGGCCGATCGCGAGAAGATGAGCGACTGGCTTCGACGCCAGCGATGATCGCGATTGACACCAACATCCTGGTATACGCGCACCGCGCCGGTGCTCACGAGCATCGCAACGCTCGAGGAGCCATCCAGAATGCGTGTGAGCACCCCCGCGGATGGGGTATCGCGGCGGCCGTCGTCAGCGAGTTCTGGAGTGTCGTCACTCACCCGGCGGCAGCCGGAGGCCCTTCGACCCCTCGGCAGGCATCGGGGTTTCTCGGCTCACTGGTCGAGTCGGGCGAAATGCAGATCTGGACGCCGGGAAGTGGTTTCGGGGAACGCCTCGTTCAACTTGCCGTCGATCTGAAAGTGTCCGGCGTTCGTGTATTCGACCTGCAGATAGCGCTAACCGCTTTCGAAAACGGGGCCCATGAGCTTTGGACTCACGACGAGGGTTTCGTCAAGATTCCAGGGCTGCGCGTTCGCAACCCACTCGCCTGAAACGCTTTTGGTCAGAATATCGGACCGCGCAAGCTCCTCGCGGCAACCTCACGGGTCAAGTCGCGGCTTGCGACAACTCGCCCTCTTCGGCTTCGTTCGGGTGTCACAAGCCGCGACCCCTTCCTCGCTGGCCCCAACGCACGCGCGCCGCCCGTCAGAAGACGAGCGGCGCGCATTCGGTCAACTCGAGCTAGGTGCCTGGCTGATCAGCCGGCTCCCAGGTGCTCCTTCAACGCACGGACGCAGAGGAACCGCTCCTTGATCGTGTCCACGACCTCCGCACCGAACTGCTCGTTATTGAGATGCACCTGCTTTCGCGGGCTGTGCTTGCCGCTATCGCTCCTCTTGATCTTGTAGCACATCAAGTGATCTTCGGAGTTCAGGATCTCGCCGTCGCCCTTCGCCGCCGGGTTACACAGCAGATTCGGCTTCTTGACCTCGACGTTCGAGTCGCCAAATTGGTCGCGAAGGTTCTCGGTTACGTCCCTGTCGAGGCCGAGGTAGCAGGTACCGCCCGCGATCACGCAGTCGCTATCTGCCCCGCAACGGGTGGTGCCGTCACCAGTGCAGCGCTTCTTCCTGGCCTTGCTCTTGTAGCACTTGAAATCGTCGGCAGGATCGGCCGGCGCATCCACGGGGCCGGTGAGGTTCTTCGCCGTTGGGGCCAGCAGGAAAGCCTCCTTGACGGTTAGAATTACGTGCGAGCCGAATTGATCCGTTACATGGGTCAACTGCCGGCTGTGCTTCCCATCGACCAGCTTGATCTGGTAGGCCTTCAGATGAAGCGCTTCATTGACGAGCGCAAGCCCCTCGGCAAGCTTCTGGACAGGCGGGCACAGCAACTGCGGCTTCCTGACCGTCACCACCTCGCTCCCGAACTGATCACTAACCGTGACCTCGACCTTGTCGAATCCAACACATGGAGGTAAGACGCCGGCGTTGGTGCAATCGGCGTCCACGTCGCAGCTCTCGCTCACGTCTCCCTCGCACACGTTCTTGTGCTCCTTGATCTTGTAGCACTGGACGTGGTCGATGTTCGGCAGCGTCGTCGTGGTGGTCACCGTGCTTGTGGTCGTCACCGTGCTTGTAGACGTCGTCGTCGTGGTCGTCTCCGTCGTGGTCGTTACAGACACTGTCGTCGTCGTGGGCGACCACTCCACCTTCTTCGACGGCACACACAGACCCGTCGCCGGGCCGACATCCAAGGTCTGATCGTCCAACGAGAACTGGTTGACTACTTGGACAACCCCCACATCCTGACTACCCGCTGGGAACGTATTGTAGCAAGTAAGGTGATCTTCCAAGTTGACCAGCCCCTCGCCGTTCTTGTCCGCCGGAGTGCAGAACATGAAGACCCCTGACAGGATCACGTTGACACGCGTGCCGAATTGATCTGAAAGCGAGAGTGGAGGTGCCGACTGAGCGCCGCTGGCGGCATGGTAGCACTTGTAGTGCTCGAGCGTCAGCGAGTGCGGCTGCGTATCCGGCAGGGTCTTGGTCGATGGTACGCACAAAACGTGGGGATCGCCCACGCCTATTTCCTGCGTGCCGAACTGATTTTCCACAGTTACGTGCGCGCCGAAATCCCCCTGCGTTATCCGGTAACAGGTAAGGTGGTCGCCGATCTCACGGATACCCTCTTCGTTCTTGTTGACCGGTGGCAGCAGGTAAAACGCCTCTGCCAGATCCACATCTACCCCGCCCTCGAAGAACTGATCCTTCAGGACCACGGGCGGCCCCACGGGACCGTCCGCCGGGTATACCGAAAAATGGTCCACATTGAACACGAGCGGCGGCAATGTGGTGGTCACCGGGACGGTGGTCGTTACGGCGACGGTGGTCGTCACGATAATAGTGGTCGTCACCGGCACCGTTGTCGTCACCGGCACCGTCGTGGTTACCAGCACCGTCGTCGTCGGCGCGGGCTCCGTGGTCGTCACAGTCACTGTCGTCGTCGTCGTTGTCGTCGTCGTCGGTGCATGTTCCCAGTTCAGCTTCTTCGACGGAACGCACAGACCCGTCGGCACGCTGACGTCCAGGATCTGATCGTCCAGTGAGAACTGGTTGACGACTTGGACAAGCCCCACCGCGTCAGCCGGATCGGGCGTCGGGAACGTATCGTAGCAGGTGAGGTGATCTTCCAAGTTGTCCACCCCCTCGCCGTTCTTGTCCACCGGGTTACAGAACATGAAGGCCCGTGACAGGATCACGTTGCCACGCCCGCCGAATTGATCCACAAGCGTGAGCGGGGGTTCCGACTGCGGGCCGCTGGTGGCATTGTAGCACTTGTAGTGCTCGAGCGTCGC
>PIVZ01000253.1 GCA_003354045.1 bacterium | reverse complement strand
TCTCGAACTTGGTCACGGCGGACAGTATCGCGGCGTCGCGCGCTGTCGCGCCCGGGTCGTTCGCTGGATTCCCGAGATACTTGCTGTGTGCCTTGGCAAGGCCCTGACACAGCTTGCCTGCGGCCTTCTGCTTGGAGGAGACGCACTTGTTGGTCGGATAGATCGCGTCCGCGCTCTGAGCGGCAATGAAGGTCACGGCGCAAAACACCAGACCGGAAGCGAGGAAAACAAACCTTGGTTTTCGAATCATCTTCAAACCTCTCCGCGTGGGTTGTAGCGCAATCGCGCATGGTGGCCGGGCAGCCGTGGGTCGAACTATCGCGCGACCCTACGATTTCCGTCTTGCCTATGTCAAGGCGAAAAGCAGGGCAGGTGCAGACCGTGTGCTCCCCTACACTGGTGCGCGCGCTCCGGAGCGGGCCCGGCGACGATCCGTTCGCGCCGGGCCGGTCATTCGGCGGGCGCGGCGCCGACTCGTACCCGTAGCGTCCGGATTCGCCCATTGCGAAGCACGTCGAGGGCGCGGATCTGGTCGGCCAGGGAGGTCATGGTCCACTCGCGGATCCGGTGGCGCTCGACGAAATATGCTTCGGGCGGGCCGAGAATGATGTCGCCAGCCTCGATACCGGCCTCTGCGGCAGGCGAGTGGGGATAGACTCGGGTCACTGCGACGGCGCCCGCGGCCAGGCCGAGATAGTGGCGCGTGCCGCGATTGACGGCGCCGTACTCGATTCCGATCCAGCCGGGCAGGACCCCGGCCAGAAGGTGCATTTCGTCTATGAGCGGTGGAAACGGCGGTGGCAGGTCGAGTTCTCGTGCAGACCTCCGCCTGGGCTTGCCGAGGCGGAAGCTCTCACATTCGCTGAGCGCCTCGAAGGCCTCGCGCTCCCTGTTGCTCCCGTAGCGGTCGAGGTAGACCTTGCCTGCTATGCGTGTGAGCAGGGTGCGCATGCGCAGCACGACCCCGAGGCGTACCTCCATGCGGTAGCCGGCCGCCTGCGCCTCCAGCGCGATTGTCCGCAAGGCGCGAAGGCGATGGCGGACGGAAGGGTCGGAGGCGGTAAAGGCAGCCAGGTCCTCGAGGAGCCAGGCACTCAGGTCGCGCTTGTCCTCGACCTCGAGTAGCTCGATAAAATCGGGACGTAAGTATTCTTTCCAGAAGACATTTTCCTCCAGGAAGCGATAGAAGTTCTCGCGTCTCAACTCGCTGAGCGCCGTGCGCCACCTGCGCGTGTGCGAGCGTAGATCATGGGCCAACCCCGGCAGGTTCCCGGCCCGCTCGGATAGCTCTCTGAGAGAGCGAGGCCCGAACGAGCCGAACGCCTCGCCGATCTTGTCGATGCCGGCGAACTCTGTCCGGTAATGGAGCTCATCGAGCCATGCCTGCTCGAGCAGGCCATCGATGAGGTCATCGACGCCGATGCCGCGTCGCGTCGCCTCCCTGTCGAGCAATTCCTCGAGATAGTAATCCGAGGTGCGCAGCGGCACGTCAGGGGTGCGGTCGCTGAGTAGCACCCGAGCGTGGGCATCGGTGAAGCTTCCGAGCAGTCGCAGGGCCTCGATGAAATGGAACGAATGACCGACGTTCTCCTTGCCCCGGTTCTCCGGATAGCACCCGTAGGCCTGCCGGTTAGCCGTGGAGGAGAAATATCCGCAGACGTTTCCACTGGGAGCGGTTACGCGGTTGCGCTCGTGCATGAGATTGGCGAAGGCTCCGGAGAAGCACTGCGACATCAGAGCCACGACCCTTACGCCGCGGGGCAAAGTGGCCAGCATTGCGGCCAGCTCGGTTACCAGGAGATCCTCGCCCCACAGGACTATGGCGTTGTTGGATAGGTTGCTCTTGTTCTTCTTGCCGTGGTCGGTGACGTAGAGGAGCAGCGTGTCGCCCGCTCGCATGGAGGCGCCCTCGGTCTCGAACCACAGCCTCAGCGTGCTCTTTTTCGCTGGACGCAACGGGAGCTCGGGCAGCTCCGAGCTTACGTAGCGCACCTTGGTGCTCAGCCGTGCTCCTGCCGAGAGACCCTCGATGAGCCAGAAACGCCGTTCGGGTTGAAGATCGCGAACGGCCAGGTCGGGAGCCGGGTCGGGGCCGTCACTCGCGAACACGGCGATGTCGCGCTTGTCTAGACCGGCGCCGAGCAGCACCCCGACGAGCTCGCGTACGTGCAGCAGGTGGGATTGGTAGTTTCGAGCCTTGTTGCTGCCCCCGTTTATGAGCACAGCTCGAACCCCCGGCGTTGCGGATGAAACCCGAGGGCCGCTTGTCGGGCTCCGCGCTCGACCGCTTGTCGATGGCTGGTCGCAAGCCTGCAGCCACACGGCCACCAAGAGGATGGCTACGGCGCGCCACGTCTGGCTCGTGTGTATTGCTTCGATGCGGCTCATGGGTCGTGAGAGAGCGCCCGGCGATTCATGACGGCTGCACTCGAGTCCCTCGAGCGGGCCGTCGTGGGCGCAGGATATACCTGCAACTCGCGGCCTGCACTCGCCCCGGTGTGTGCTCCCTCACCTGCGCGCTGATGCGGGCGCGCACACTCGGGCGGGCCTCGGGCAGTGTCTCTTCGGCCGCGGCCTCACCGTGGCCCCTTTTCCCTCTTGACTGCCGAGACCTCTACAGGATATCTCTATGCATCTCGTGCTACGGCCTGTTCGGGCGTGCACGGCGGAGGCCCCGTCCTCATGCTGCTTGGGTGCGCATTTATGCATCACCCACGAGAGGTTTCATGAGAGCAAAGGGGCAATCTCTATACACACTTTCCACCTTGGTCGTGCTGGCCGCCGCTGCTGCGGCCGCGTTTGGCGGCCTGCCGGCTCGGGCGCAATCGGCGGACAATGCTGCGGCGCCCGTAGTCAGCTACGCCCGCGGCGCAGACGAAGTAGTCCTGGAGCTCAGCCGCGAGATAGGCATGCTCGCCGACCCCGACCCGACGCCCTTCGTACGCGTCTACGGCGACGGCCGCGTGGTCGTGCACTACCCCTTCTACATGAAGAAGGCAGGCGATTACTCGCTGCGGCTGAGCGAGCCGGAGATGCAAGAGCTGGTGCTGTCGATGGTCGGCCTCGGGCTCGTCGAATTCGACGCCGGCACGGCTCGGCGCGCCAAACATGCCGCCGAGCTGGCCGCCAGAGAGAGGGCCCGGCGAGTTGGCGAGCCCGGGCTGCTCGTCGTCTCTGACGATGAGACCACCGTCATGGTGCTGCGGCTCGAACGCTACGCGCCAGCGGGCGAGGAACGGGCCACATACGTAGACCTGGCGAAGGAAATCTCATGGTTTGGACTGCGTAGCGACGTCGAGCGCCATCCGGGCGTCGATGTTCTTGGCCGGCTTTACGAGGCGGAGCGCCAGTTGGCCGCTTTCGCCGAGCGCGAGGATCTCGAACGTGCGCGCTAGACGGCCGGTGGCCATGGCGTGCTTTCTTGCAGCGCTTTTGATCTTTGCCGGCGCCGGCAGTGCGTGGGCGGGAACGTTCGCGTTTCCGGCCGGCGGTGCCGCCTCGGTCAGCTCAGTGACTCATGCCGAGGGTTACACCGGCACCGGCGGCGCTATGAGCGTGAGTGTCTGCATAGTAGAGGGGACGGAGAACGACGTTGAGATGGCCCCGGCCATTCAGAACGCCATCGCCGCCTACAATGCGCTCACGCCAACCACCGGAAATCTGGTACTCGGCGGCGCCAACAACATACCTTCCGGTTACATAGACCTGGAGTCCGTGGCCGTGCACGAGCTTGGCCACTGCCTGGGCCTCGGGCACGTGAACCTGGCCAGCGAGTCAGGGGTAAGCCAAGGGGATCGAGACTATACCAAGTCCACCACGGGCGGAGACGCTGTCTATGATCTCGACTCCGGCACCGACGCTGTCCTCGGGTCGAGCGACGATGTGCGCGGCGACGACGCGAACCTCCACTGGTTCCGCGATGCGACGAACGACCCCTTCACGATCGACGACCCGGTTGACACCACGACCTACAGCCTGAATCTCGCGAATCTCCCGCCCGGCCACACTTACGCGGCCAGTGGCGGTCGAGCGGTCGCCGCCGTGCTTGGTGTGCCGGACACCGAATCCGTCATGAACCAGGGGACCGGCTACGACGAGGCGCAGCGGACGCTTACCCATGACGATGTGGCCACGCTGCTCTATGCCAGGAGCGGCATCGATGAGACTGCCGGCACCGGTGACGATTACACGCTCGAGGTCGTCTTCGGGGGGCTCGGCAATTGCGACATCGACGTGGTCTTTTCTACCGGCACCGGGTTTGCCTCCTGCACGATGGGGGGCACGCAGATTGCCACCGGCCACGATCGCATCACCTCGGCGACGATGCGCTTCAATCCGAACTACAACTGGTTTTTCAACTCACTGAGCGGGCCCGGCTGCGGTGACGGCAACACCGACCCTGGCGAGGACTGCGACGACGGCAACCTAGTGAACGGCGATTGCTGCTCGTCGGCCTGCCAGTTCGAGCTCGACGGTGCCTCCTGCGAGGACGCCGATGCCTGTACGGTTGGCGATACCTGCGACGGCGCGGGCACCTGCGATACCGGCGTCGATCCCCTCGACTGTGACGATGGCAACGTGTGTACGGACGATAGCTGCGAGCCTGCTAGCGGCTGCGTATACGCTGGCAACACGGATCTTTGCGACGACGGAATTGGCTGTACTACAGGGGACGTGTGCTCGCTGGGCGAGTGCGCCGGGACCTGGGAGCCGGCCGCCTGTGCGCTCGATCACTTCAAGATGTACAAGGCCAAGCTGGCCAGCGGGGAGACGCGGTTCGTCCCGGTCACCGTGACCCTTGCCGACCAGTTCCGTACCAGTGACGCCTCCGTGTCGAAGGAGACGCTGCTCGGGGTGCCGGCCGACAAGAACGGCGAGGGCATAAACGTCCCCGAGGTTCATCTCGAATGCTTCAAGCGCAAGGACGTGGCGGGCAGCGAGAAGTTCGCGCGGCGTATAGTCGAGTCTACCAACCAGTTCGGAACGCGCCGGTTGCGGCTCGGCCAGCCGCGTGAGCTTTGTGTTCCAGCAGCCAAGGATGAGCTCGCGCCGCCGGCTCCGCTCGGCGTCCACGAGGTTGACCACTTCCAATGCTACAAGGCCAAGAAGGACAAGGGCGAGGCGCCTTTTGTGGTGATCGACGTGACCGTGGCCGACCAACTCGACTCGAAGAACACGAGGGTGCTAAAGACCGATAGCTTCTGCAATCCCGTAGGGGTGGATGGAGAAGCGGTCTTGCACGCCGACGACCACCTGCACTGCTACAAGATCAAAGACGTCAAAGGGCAGGATCGCTTCGAGAGGACGACCGTCTTCATGAACAACCGCTTCGGCGACGACACGCTCACGATCCTCAAGTCGCGCCGGCTATGCGTCCCCTCTTCCAAAACCGACCTAGGCGAACCCTGACCCCTCCGGGCTAGAAGAGGACGCTGGCGCGCTCGATGGTCCAGAATGCTGCCAGTGAGCCGGCGGCGTAGGCGGGCAATGTGGCAAGCCGTGGCGGTGCCCATGCGGTCAGCGGCCTGAGCAGATACCCGAGGAAGAGCAGGGCGGCGACGAACAGGAGCTGGCCGATCTCGATACCGCCGTTGAATGCGGCCAGGGCCAGGGGGATGTCGCCGGCGGGTAGTCCTATCTCGGTCAGCGCTCCCGCGAAGCCGAATCCGTGTAGCAAACCGAAGGCCACTGCGGCAGCCCACGGGCGCCGGCGCAGTAGCGAAGGCCGGCCGGTGTCGCCGCGCGCAAGCTCGGCCGCCAGTACCGCTATGCTCAGCGCGATGGCGACCTCGATCAGCATGGCCGGAAAACGTACGAAACCGAGGACGGCCAACGACAACGTCACGGTGTGACCGGCCGTGAACGCGGTGACAGTTGCCAGCAGACGGCGCCAGCTGCTTGCCAGCAGCAGCAGGCAGGCGATGAACAACAGGTGGTCGATACCACCTAAAATGTGGTCGATGCCGAGCCGCAGATAATCGCCGGCGATAGCCAGCGCAGGAGTGCGCCGAGTGATCGTGAAAGACGCTCCTTCCGCGCCGAAGAGTTGCTGGAGCTTGCGTCCGTCGGCCAGCTCGACGCGCACGAGCACGTTGATTCCACTCTCGGCAAGTCCGCTTGCCCCGAAGGTCTTACCGATCAACCCGTCGCCGCAGTCGAGTAACCAACGCGAGGTGATACTTCGGCGGTCGCTGTCTGTTACCGGCCCGTCCAATGTCCGGCAGCCGGCAGGCAGGATAGGGTCGGCCGTGGCCGTGATCGGCCTCAGCGTCGTCGTGCGCCATAGAACCTCGACTCTGTCGTGGGCCTGCTCGCGAACTTCGAGGAGGGCGGGCGCGAGGGGATGGGCCTCGGCGACGCCGGGCACGAAGGGCGGCGCGAGCGTCGCCAGCACCGCAGAGAAGACCGCTGCCAGCATAGCGGAGGATTTCGCCATCCGCTGTGCGGACGATCTCATCCTCAGCGCCGCGGGCCGTTTCGCTGTCCGCAGCGTGGACAGGCTCGACGCCGGTGGGACAGACAGTCTCATCGAGCCGACTCCGGCGCATGCTCTCGCAGAGCCAGGCGCTCGGCGTCTGCCGCCACCACGACGTCGTAGAGCGGCCTGAGCCGGGCCAGACGTCTAGCGAGCTCGGCCTCGCCCCGTTCTACGAGAAGAGCGGTCCGCACCTTCTCTCTCAGCTCGTCCAGTGACGGCTCGCGCGCATCGTTCTTCTCGTGAACCCACACCAGGTGGAGACCGTAGCCAGATGCTATCGGTCCTTCCCATCGTCCGCTCTCCAATTGCCATGCCGCCGTATCTGGGCGCGAAGGCAAGTTGTGTGCCCGCTTTGCTCTGTCCATCCAAGGCCCACTCGGCATC
>PIVZ01000852.1 GCA_003354045.1 bacterium | reverse complement strand
GTCGGTGGGACCGCGGACTCCGACGCCGCATGGAATCGTCAGGAGTTGAAGTGTGCGTCGCAGCTGACCAGGGGAATCGGCAAAGCGGTGCGCAGCATCGTCAAGGAAACGGCCAAGTGCCGCAACGCCTACATAATCGGCAAGACACGGGTCGCGTCGATCACTGACTGTCCCGACGATCAGAGGGCCCAGGGCAAGGTCGCGAAGGCCAAGGCCAAGCTCGAGAAGGCGGCAGGCAAGAGCTGTCGCGGTGTGTGCAGCATCTCGACCGACCAGACCTGTGTAAACGACGCGAGCTGTCCGCCCAACGGCCCGGCCCCGGAGAACTGCTCGGGCAATCAAAACACATTCAGCATGAACGCGATGGGCTTTCCGGGCCCGTTTTGCGACGCCGCTGTCGCTGATCCGCCGGTCGACACCGCCGAGGAGATCGGCGAGTGTTTGAGTACGCTGGCCCAGTTCATCGCCAACGACATCATCGAGAACACCTATGGCGTCGTGGACAACTCGTATGACTACGGGGAGAAGACGGACGACAAGAAGGCCGCGCTCAGGTGCCTCAAGCCCTTGGCCCACAGTGTCGCCAAGACGGCCGGCTCGATAGCCACCTCGATCGGCCGTTGCCGCGACGACGTGGCCGGGGCGGATGTACAGCTGATCAACGCGGATGACTGTGCGGCGGCCGATGCGGCGACCGCGGAGGCTATCACCAAATGGTTGGGCAAGTTCACCACGGTACTGGCCAAGAAGTGCACGGACGCGGGCGTGTTGCTGCTCGACTTATGTGGCGCCGGCGTCGGTGGCACCGCGGACGCGGCGGCGGCCGAGGCCTGTCTCGTGGCGCTGGCCGAGGAGGCCGCGTCCTCAGACGAGGTCGTGGCCGAGCGTAAATACGTGGAGACCAACCTGATCAACGCCGCGTACCCGCCGACGGCTGCGGCTTTCTGCGGCGACAATCTGGTCAATCAGGTTCCCGACCAGTTCCTGCCGATCGGCGAGGAGTGCGACGGCACTTCGGACGCTGCCTGCCCCGGCGAATGCGTCGTGCCTGGCGACGATTTCGAGTGCACCTGTGGAGACATCCCGAGGTCGAGACGTTTTGCCCGCGCTCTGGGCTCGGACGTCGAGGGCGGCTGGACGGGCAAGGTGCACGACGATTTGCTGGGCGAGGGTGGCGGTTACATGGACACGCGCAGCAATTGCAACTGCGATGCTTTTGATCCCGTCACGGGCGCGTGCGTTGGGAACACCAGCGATCAGATATGCAACTTCCACGCCGACACACAGCCGCGCTGCTCGAACAATCTCGACGCCTCGAGCTGCGACGAGCACGGCAACAACAACGGTACCCCCCAAGACTCGGACTGTGCAGTGTGCACGACAGGGAGTCTGAATGAGGGAGACTGGTGCGTCGACCAGTTCGACTGTCAGTCGCAGTGCTACGATAGCGAGGGCATCGTAACGGGAACCTGCAACGAGCAGCTACGTGCAGATGGAAGCTGCGACGACTTCTCGGTATGGGACGGAGACTGGCGCAGGTGCCGTGGAGGCACCAGCGACGGTAATGACTGCGAAACCGATGGCGACTGTCCGGGTGGCGGCATCTGCGAGAGCAGGGGGTGCCTCGGCGGCGAGAGCGCCGGTGGCGCGTGCACAACCAATGCCGACTGCTACGCGGCGCCGGATCCGTTTC
>PIVZ01000851.1 GCA_003354045.1 bacterium | reverse complement strand
CCCGGATTTCCCAGATGGAACTTACGTGGCGGTATACTGACCGCTCGTTTGAGCCTGCAATTATAGGCTTTTCGTGACCGCCGAGGCGGAGATCAAGGAGCACCCGATGGGTGAAGCAGGCAGGGACGCCTTGCGGGTGGGGTTCGACCGCACGGTCAAGCTCGAATTCCACGGGGCGACCGTCAGTTCAGACGCCGGTTTGTTCCCCTATCGCGACCTCGACGATGCGGTGCAACTGACGGAATCGGCCGCAGCCGAGCTACTCGACTTCCGCACCGGCCGCAACGTTCAGCACAGCATGGCGGCGCTGCTGCGTCAGTCGGTCTACAGCCGCCTTGCGGGGTATGAGGATGTCAACGACGCCGACCGCCTCGGCGTCGATCCGGTGATGCGGCAGGTTGTCGGCGGCCGAGCCATCACGCGCAGCGCCGCCTCGACCAGTCAGGTCGGCCGCTTCGAGACGGAAGTGCTCGGGCATCCGGACAATCTCGCAACGCTGATGGCGATGCCCGGGGCCTGGGTGGACCGAGTGTGCGAGCGTCGACCGATGAAGACGCTGATCCTCGACCTCGACAGCTCCGTCAGCGAGACGTACGGAGACCAGGAAGGCTCGGCCTACAACGGGCACCTCGGTTGCGAGTGCTATCACCCGCTGTTCTGCTTCAACCAGTTCGGTGACCTGGAACGGGTGTTATTGCGGAATGGGAACGTGGCCAGCGCTCATGACTGGCGTTTGGTGCTGATGCCGATCATCGACCGTTACCGCGACGCGGACCTCCGCCGCTTCTTCCGGGGCGACGGGGCGTTCGCCATCCCCGAACTGTACGAGGCGCTGGAGGCCGAGGGCTACTTGTACGCGATCCGCCTGAAGGGCAACGAGGTGCTGTACCGCGAGATCCGGCACCTGCTGAGGCGTCCGGTGGGCCGACCGCCGAACCGGCCCATCGTCTGGCATCACGACTTCTCTTACCAGGCGGGCAGTTGGGATCGGCCGCGCCGCGTGGTGGCGAAGGTCGAGTGGCACAAGGGCGAGCTGTACCCACGCCTCGGCTTCATCGTGACGAACCTGCGGCGGTCGGCGCGGCAGGTGGTGAAGTTCTACAACGGCCGGGGCACGGCGGAGCAATGGATCAAGGAAGGCAAGAACGCGGTGAGATGGACCCGGCTGTCGTGCTGTCGCTTCGACGACAATCAGGTGCGCCTTCAACTGTTTGCGCTGGCGTACAACCTGGGGAACTTCCTCCGCCACCTGGCGCTACCGAGGGCGGTGAAGCACTGGTCGCTGACGACGCTGCGGGAGAAGCTGATCAAGATCGGGGCGAAGGTGGTGCATCACGCACGCTACGTTACGTTTCAACTGGCGGAAGTGGCCGTGCCGAGATGGCTCTTTCGGGCCATCCTCGATCGGATTCGGCGGTTCGCGGCCCTCCCGCCGAGGGCATCACCGACATGACGGTGCCGACCGCTCAGCAACCAGTCAACGGCGAGGGGCGCGGGATGTCACTTCGTCCAGATCACGTCGAAGCGGCGCGCCGGGGCCTCTGGAGCGGTCTTTTCGCCTGCGTCGCGGCCCTTTTCGACGCAGATCTCGTCCGCAATCTGGCAGATTGGGCTTGGATGTCGCGAGACGGGCGTTATGCTGGTGCAGAACGGCCCGCGATGGAGTCGGGCGAAGGTCATATGGGGAATGTCGA
>PIVZ01000850.1 GCA_003354045.1 bacterium | reverse complement strand
GTCTTAATTCAGACCAACTCAGGTGGTGGGCGTTCAAGATGAAGACTCTCCCGATCTCCGAAGCAAAGGCCAAGCTTGCCGAGCTCGTCGATGTGGTGGCTCGGCGTGATGAGAATGTCACGATTACTCGCAACGGCAGAGCGGTAGCGATGCTCGTGAGCTTGGACGAGTACGACGGCTGGCGCGAAACTCTTGAGATCCTGAGCGACCCGGAGCTTGCCGCGGAGGTCCGGGCTGGCATCCGAGCGCTCGCAAGAACCAAGAAGCGTTGTTCGCTCGACCAACTTTTCGACGACTAGCGAATGGTGCGACGCACCACGCTCAAGGTTCCGCCTAATGTGCGCGAACTCCTGCGACGGTTGCATCCCGAGCTCAAGCGGCGAGTACGGGCCGCTCTGGCAGACATACTGGAGGATCCAACGTGCGGGAAAGCGCTGCGCGGGGAACTGGAAGGATACTGGAGTCTGCGCGTAGGGCGACACCGCGTCGTATACCGACCCGACGCTGGAGGTGTCGAAGTCGTCGCACTTGGGCCTCGGCGCACGATCTATGAAGACGCCGCAAGGGTCTTGGTGCGCAGAGATCGGGTGTAGTCGAGCCCATACAGTGGGATCTTTCGGGCTTCTGCTCCGACCTGCCCCTCGCGTTCCCTGTGGCGCTTGCCGTGACGGTGCTCGTCGTCGTAGCCGCGCGCGAGGGAAAGCAAACGCCCGACCTTCACGCCACCGCGAGGCTCTCCTCCGACGAATCGGCCGCAATGAGCACGGGCTAGCTCACCGAGGGTGGCCGTCATCCGACGACACGGAAACCCCATGACTCGCGAGCACGAGCGCCAGGAGTTTCTGCGGTTCCTGCAGAGCATCCAACGACCGGACCGACCCATCGAGAGCCTGCAAGATGAAGATCATCTGGCCGACTACGGCCTCGGTGACTCTTTGTCGCTCCTCGAGATCATTCTGTATTTCGAAGAGCGCTACGGTCTCGATTTTTCCGAACGCGGGATCGACCCGGACGAGCTCGGCACCGTGGGCAGTTTGCTCGATCTGCTGGACCCGAAGTCATGAACCTCGGCCCGGCCAAACGCGCGTGGCAGCAGCTCACACAGCTGCACGAGTCTTCCCTGCTGATCGAGCAAGCCCAGACCCCCGGTGGCCGCGCCGTGGTTTGGGTCGCAGCGGCGCTGCTGTTCTTCCCGTACCAACCGCATCCCTACTTTCCAGGGCTGCTCTTCCTGCCGACCCTTGCGCTGGTGATGTTCCTGCCACGTCACCGTCGCACGCTACTCTCGTGTGCCGCCTTCGCGACAGTCGTTATGGCGGTGTTTCACGCGGGCCCGAGCATCGACCTTTCCGTTCCCGTCACATGGGCACCGCACGGTCTGACCGTCCTGTTGATCCTTTTCTCGACCATCGCCTGCTTTCTCGCCGCGCGCCACTTCGAGCACTTGCCTACAGCGGTACGCCGGCGACCCCTGCTGACGCTGCACGCGCTCATGTGGATGGTCGTAGCGGCGCTCTGGTTCGCTCCGCTGGGCGCCGCCGCGAGCGTGTTGATGCCGTTTGGCGCGCTGTTGGTGGGGGCAGTATGGAGATTCGGTTACGTGCTGCTTTCCGGTCGGCGCGGCACGGCAAAACAAACGCGACTGCGCGATCACTTGTTCTACATGTGGCCGGTGTTCGGCGGCACCCCTGTACCA
>PIVZ01000849.1 GCA_003354045.1 bacterium | reverse complement strand
CATTAACCTCGATCGCGGAGCGAAAGCGGGAACAGCAACCAGTTCCGACCCTGCACAATTGGGCAACTGCCCTTACTTTGTCATTCGTGGGCCACCTCACGGCTTCGACCCGTCAATATAGGTGCCTGCCCTGATTTCCCCACCGATTTCCGCTGTCCCGAATTTCCCCAAACAGAACCTAGTCCTGGTGCTTCAGTTCAAGTTCGACCCCCGCCATGCCCTCGGCGAGAACGCGCGCCCGCACGCGAACGACATGGTGCACTGTCTCGCGGCTCGGTCGCTCGGAACGACAGACGGCCAGGAGCGTGCGGTCGGAGTCCCATCGGTCGGTGTAATAGAGGTTAGTGAACTGCTCGCCGTCGCGGCCGGTCAGTTCCACGATGACCATCGCGTTGGTGAGGACACGGCCGGACCGATTAGTCAGGGCGAGTGTGTCTTCGGCGACGACGCTGCCGGCGATCCCCGACTCGGCAAACTCCGCGGCGATCCCCGGCTCGCGCCGGCTGCTCGATCGGGCGCGCCAAGCGGCCTCGCCGACGCGGATACGGCAGGCGACAAGCCGCGCGTGAATGGCCTCGATGCGCCGCATGAACTCGTCCATGGCGATGAGTTCGGACCCGACGGAGAGCAGGCCGACAACGGTCCCGCGGTCGTCACCGTCGAGGCTGGATCTCCAGGTGTCGAGACCGGCGCGGACCAGGGGCTGGTCGCTGGGCGCGTCTTCCACCGCCGCCTGAAGGTCGCACAGCGCCCTGGTGAAGTCTGCGGCGACGGGCGCCATAGGGCCGGTGCGTTTGGCCAGCGCGTCCGCCCGGGCGATCGTCTCCGCCAGTTCGGCAAGGGCCGCCGCCTCGCTCTCCGTGGGCGCGGGCGCGGCGGTCTCGACGAGCGGGCGTGCCACGAGGGCCGCGATCTCGACCAGATCGACGGGTTGATCCGGCGAGGAGGCCCTGTTCGGACGCACCGATTCCGTTCCCCGATTCCCCGACCCTTGGCCGCCGACCATCACGAAAAAGAGAACGAGGAGTCCCACGGCGACGAACAACGCGCTCGCGACCGCACATCCGCCGAAGAACCAGGCGAGTCTGCCGGCTGGTGTCGGGGTTCGGCGTGGGCGCGATGGGGACGCGGTTGGGTGGTCCATGATCTGCGGATGATACATCAAGACACCCCAGGCCGAGGATGCACTCTGCGGCCCCTGCCCGGCGCCTGCGGGCCCATTGAACGGAGGCATTCTGGGGGATTGTGGGGCAGGGACCAATATCCAAGGTGAGAGGTTGATGGGGGTGAGGGCGTCTTGATCCCTCGATGCCTCGATCCCTTCTTCTTACTCTCCTGCTCACCTTACAACTCGCTCGGCCGCAGGCCGCAGGCCGCCCGCAACCGCCTGAGAATCCACTCGGCCCAAAACAGCCCCGCCGCCCGCATCCAGCCGCTCCGCTCCCCGGCCCCCGTATGTCCCCTGAAGAGGGGACAAAGCGCGCCGCGATTACGCATCTGAAGCAGTGGATGCTATGCTTCCATAAACCGCGATTACGGAGCGAAAGCTGGAACTACCAGTACGGACTCGGAGCAGGAGGACACACGAGTCGGAAGCAAAGACGAGGAAGGCGAACAACGCCATGCACCCTGACGGGAATTCCGCTACGCTCCATTCCAGCAGGCGATGGCCACGTTAGCCCTATCCAAATATGAGT
>PIVZ01000848.1 GCA_003354045.1 bacterium | reverse complement strand
CAGGCCTGCTCTCCGTAGAAGCACCAGGTAAGCATCGTGCTGTAGGCGAACAGAACCAGCGAGTCGAAGACCACGTAGCGTCCGAATCCGGGCAGCCCGCGCTCGAAGGCCTCGGCCGCCAGACCGCTCGCAGCAACATCGGCGGTCTCGAGGACGCCGGTGACCACTATCACCAGTCCAGTCATGGTTGCCACGACCAGGGTGTCGAAGGCGACCTCGAAGATGCCCCACATCCCCTGGCCGACCGGCGTATTGCGTGCCTGCGAATGGATGATTGCCGCCGAGCCCAAGCCCGCTTCGTTGGAGAAGACCCCGCGGGCGAACCCGTATCGAATCGCCGCTGCGACCGTGGCTCCGGCCCAGCCGCCTGCGGCCGCGGCGGGCATGAAGGCGTGCTTTACGATGGTCGCCAGCGCCGACGGAATGCTGCCGGCATACTGGACGAGGATCACCGCACCGGCGGCCAGATAAACGGTAGCCATGATCGGCACCAGGAACTGTGCCGTAAGGCCGATTCTCTTTACTCCGCCGATCACGACGACGGCCACGAGCACCAGGATGACCAGTCCGGTGACGGATCCGCCGACATTGGTCATCTCCTGGATGCTTACCGCGATGGTGTTGGCCTGCACCATGTTGCCGATGCCCATGGCGGCGACCCCGGTAAGGAAGGCATAGACGACGGCCAGGCGGCCGCTGCCGACGCCGCGCGCCATGTAGAACATGGGACCTCCCGAGACCTCGCCCGTCTCGGGGCTGGTCTCGCGATACTTCATGCCCAAGACCACTTCGGCGTACTTGGTGGCCATGCCGACCAGCGCGATGACCCACATCCAGAACAGTGCGCCCGGGCCTCCCAGATAGATGGCGGTGCTCACGCCGGCGATATTGCCCACCCCGACGGTGGCGGCCACGGCCGAGCTGGCCGCCTGGAAAGCGTTGAGCGCGCCTCCCCCCTCCTTGCCGCTGGCTTTGCTCAGCGGCGCCAGCAACGACCGCACCACCAGCCCGGGCCGTCTGAACTGCAGGAAGCCGAGCCTGAAGGTGAGGTAGAGGCCGGTTCCGGCGATCAGCAGCAGCAAAGGCGGTCCCCAAACCAGATCGCCAATGAAGGCGTTAACTCGCTCTATCGTCTCGACCATCAGGACCGCTTCCTCCCGCTGCCTGCTATTTGCACTCGGGCGAATCTATCCCAACGGGAGGGCAAATGGCCAAAGCCCCCGGTGCGCGAGCGGTGCGGACGCCACCGCAAATACGAACGGCCCTGGCACGAGCTGTGAACGCGTGCCAGGGCCGCCGTCTCCGTCCTTCCCCCCTGAATCGTCTAGCCCGGGTCATTCATGAGCGCTGTGATTCATGAACAATCCGGCCCGATCTCTAGAGCGCCCCGTCCTCGGTAGCGTGCTCTTCGGTTTCGGCGGCAGGCTGCGAAGCGGCCGGCGCCTTGCTTGCCGTAGTCTCCCCGGCCAGCGAGGTGAGAATCGTTCTGGTCGCCTCCATGTTGTGAAGCGGGCCGGCTTTGCGCAGGGCTTCGATGACTGCCAGCTGCTCGGCAGAGCCGGCCGCGGCTGAGGCCTGATCGAGAAGCTGTGCGACCTCGGCCGCCCAGGCCTCGGCCATGCCCTCGTACTCGGGGTCGTCATGGCAGTCCACGCATAGCGCGTCGATTGCGGCAGCCTTGGTCGGCTTGGAGAGATCG
>PIVZ01000847.1 GCA_003354045.1 bacterium | reverse complement strand
TCGGAGGAATGCGCTGGGTGTCGCGTCGATCTCGCGTCGAAAGGTCGTCCTGCCTGGATACGAAGGCCCCCGTAAGCTCCGCCCAAACCGGGTAGGCGTGGGGCTGCCAGCGCACTCCAGCCAAACCGGTCACCGGCATCAGACGGTCTAGAGGCTCGCGCACCTTGATGGGGTCCGAGGTAGGAAAGGTATCGACCTCGCCGTCTATCCAGGAGAAGGCCCCGAACAGCGACCAGTCTTCGCACGGGCGCCAGCGAGCGTCGGCCTCGATGCCCTGAACGAAGCCGTCACCGGCATTGAGCTTCGTCACCTCCAGCTCTCCCTCGATCTCATTGCCGGTCGGAACCCGCACGATCATGTCCTCGATGTCCATGTAGAATACCGCAAGCTGTGCCGACACGTTCGCCAGCTTGGCCTTGACGCCGATCTCGTAAGAAATGTAATGCTCGGGATCCAGACTCGGCGACGGCGTTTCCAGCTCTCCGCTTCGCGCCGAGTCGAGACGGGTAAGATCGGAGAGGTTCGGCGCACGGAAACCTTGCGATACACCGGCGAAGACGTTCAGTCTGTCGGGAATGACCTTGCCCAGTATCCGCAGGCTCCCGACCAGCTCGTCCCAGTCCTCTGAAAGCGCGATCGCCTCTCCCGTTTGAGCGTCGACCACACTGTCGGCCTCCGCCTCGGCATAAGTAAAGCGACCGCCGGCAATGATCTCGACGCGCTCGGACATGGCCACGGTGTCTTGAACGTAAACGCCGAAGAGATCGTAGCTGGACTCGTCACCCACCGGTCCCTGGATCGGGTTCGACGTCGAGTAGGAGTCTACCTCGTCACGGTAGTAGTCGAATCCGTAGATAAGCTCACCGATCGGGCTCTCACTCTCGAGCTGCGCCCACAGCCCCAGGGTGTCCACGTCGAAGCCTTGCATCCGCCGCCTACCGTTTCCGCGTACTCGATCCTCGTTCTCGGACTGCCGGTGCCAGGAAAGGCTCAACTTGGCACCCTGGACGAGGGAGCCCAACCCGTCGGCATGGAGCTGCAAGTAGGAGAGATGGCGGCGTTGATTCAGATCTCGCTTCAGATCGCTCCCCACCGTCGTGCCTTTGTAGCTCTTGCCGAACACCGTCGAGTGCGTTCGTGGAACGTCGTCCTGCTCGAGCGCTTGATGAGCGGCAACCAACTCGAGATTCGGTGAAAGCTGCACCTCGCCTTTGAACGACAGGCTGTACTCCTGGTAGCCGACGTTCTCTTGGCGGCCATGATCGCCCCCGAGCTGCAGATCTCCGAAGGATTTGACCGAAGCGTCGGCGTAGAAACTCACGGGTCCCTCGTCCTCGACACCCACCTCGACATGCCCCGTGTGCGAGCGCTCGGCCGTAGCGCCTCTGTAATATGCGCGGCCGCCGGCCGGTAGGCCGGAGAGCGAACCGTACGGTCCCTTGGCAATAGTGTGGACGGTGCCGCCGACGGCATCGGATCCGTACAGAACCGAGCTTGGCCCCTTGACGATCTCCACGCGCTCCATCGAAAGCGGATCGAGCGTGCCCCAGTACTGGTTGGGCCCTTCGCGAAATACCGAGTTGTTCAGCCGAATGCCGTCAATGAGCAGCAGGTTTCGGAAACCGGTAAAGCCCCGGATGTAGGGTGAGCCCTGCCCGAGCGAGGCCTTCTGCACCATCACGGCCTGGACCGCACGCAGAACC
>PIVZ01000252.1 GCA_003354045.1 bacterium | reverse complement strand
GCCAGTTTTCTCACTTCATGCGCTACGACAGCATGCGCAGCCCGACCGCGCTCGCGGTCGCTCAGCGTATTCTCGCGATCCCCACCAAGCGCGTCGATGTGCCGGTCCTCGGTCATCTCTCGCGCGCTGCAAGAAACCGTAAGCCGATCGTTGGTTATCGAGACTGCCGCTCGACGATACTTGCAGCGCCTGGCAGAGAGTTTTGGCGAGCTCGATGAGGTCGAGGCAGTGGCCATCCTCGACACCGGTGGGAAGATCCTGGCGCACACCCACGCTACACGGGTCGGTTACAAGCTATCTCCTGCCAACGAGACGATCGCCAGCAGGGTCTACGCGTCTGGCAGCCCCGCAGACATTCAGGATCCCCTCTCAGGCCGCCATCTTTACTTCGATCCTGTCTTCGACGGTCGCGGCAGCGGCTCCGAAGAGGTGATCTCGATCGTCGTCTTCTCCATACGGCGGCATGAGGACGAGCAAGACCAGAATGAGGCCGCTCACGTTATCTCGCGATCCTTGCGAGATGAGGTAGGCAACGAATTCTCGAAGCTTCTTGGCGGCCGCGCTCATCTCGAGCGGCAGGTTCGGCCATTTGTGGGCCTCGAAGACCTGCTGGCGGTCCGTGTATTTGATGATACCGGCGCTCTTGTCGGCGCTTTCGCAAAGCAAAGCGCCGGCGCGAAGGGAATCTGGCAGGGCGATCCACCGAGCCGCGTGGAGCAGGTGCTTTCGACCGGTCACAGTATGCACGAGCGCGACCTGGCGGTTGGTCGCTACATCGATTTCCTACCCGTGTTCGACTCCGACGGCGAGGCTCGGGCGGTCACCGGTGTTCTCGAGGTAGCTATCGATACCAGCCTGATAGCGAAGCAGATTTCGCAAGCCACCACCTACACCGTCTTCTTCGTTCTGATTCTGCTGGGAGCAACTTTTGCTGCTCTCTTCTTCGCTTTGGGGAGGCTGGTCATTACCCCTCTGAAG
This sequence comes from bacterium, assembly GCA_003354045.1. Lineage (GTDB taxonomy): Bacteria > Desulfobacterota > Binatia > UBA1149 > CAITLU01 > PIVZ01. The sequence goes on along the minus strand of PIVZ01000252.1, from coordinate 5,942 downwards.
CGTCTCATGTCGGCCACACGAGAGGTAGCAAGAGGCCGACTCGATGCCCATGTGGAGGTTCCCGAGCAAGACGAGTTCGGCCATCTCGCCGACTCCTTCAACATGATGGTCCGGGATCTGCGTGCGACGACGGTTTCCCGCGACTACCTCGAGGGTCTCTTGGACTCGATGCACGAGCTTCTGATCATCTCTTCGCCGGATGGCACCGTCCAGCGCGCCAACGCCGCGGCTTCTCGTCTGCTTTGCGCCGAAGTTGACGCGCTCGTCGGCCGGCCGCTCTCGGCAATACTCGAGATTTCGGATGAAAACGGCGATCCGGCACTCGTGGACGACGAGTGCGCGACCGGAGAAGGGCGAGAAGGAGTACTCGGAGTACAGAACGGCAAGACCATACCGGTCCTCATCTCTCGAGTCTTGTTGCCCGAGCGTGCGGGGGAAGACCGGCAGACCTTGTGGGTGATCAAGGACATCTCCGAGCGCAAGCAGGCCGAACTCGAAGTGAGGCGCCTCAACGAAGAGCTCGAGCGACGCGTACGAGAGCGTACGAAGGAGCTGGAGGGGTTCAGCTATGCCGTCTCCCACGACCTACGCCAGCCACTGCGCAGCATCACCGGGTTCCTCAACATCATAGCGGAGGAAGCCGGCAGCGACATGGACGAGGAGAACCTCGACTATTTCCAGCGCGTGCTGGACGCCACCAACCGCATGGACCTCATGATCGAGGGCCTCCTACACCTCTCTCGCATCGGGCGCGGCGAACCGAAGCGAGAGACCGTGGATCTCACGGAAGTAGCTCGCTCCGTCGTCGAGGAACTCGCGCGCGCCGCCCCAAGACGCAGTGTAGACGTGGATATCCAGGAAGGCCTGATGACGACCGGCGATCCGGATCTTCTCAGGGTGATGCTGCAAAACCTGTTGGGCAACGCATGGAAATTCACACAAGGTCAGAGCGAGGCGAGAGTCAGCTTCGGCGCGAGCAATGGCACGCCGGCGGGACTGATCTATTCCGTGAGAGACAACGGCGCGGGCTTCGACCCTGATCAAGCTGGCAAACTCTTCCGTACTTTTTCCCGGTTGCACAACGCAAAACAGTTCGAAGGCACCGGCATTGGGCTGGCCACTGTCGCCCGAATAGTCGAGCTACATGACGGCCGGGTCTGGGGAGAAGGAGTCATCGACAGTGGCGCCATCTTCAGCTTCACGCTGTGTGGCGACGAGAGGGCGCGGCTGGTTCAGTGAACCGAGCTGTCCTCGTTCAACCGCCGAGGTGGGCTTCAGGTTATGAGGGAGGGGACGAAGAGCTTGATGATCGCATCGAGATAGACGTCGTCATCGGGCAACGCAGTGCCGAAGCGGGCCTTGAACTCGGGCTTGGCCAGAAACCAGCCTTCGGCCAGAGCAAACACTGCGCAAAGCACTGCCGCTGGATCCACATCCGAACGGATGAAATGCGCCTCCTGGGCCATCGAGATGGCCTGTACGGCGTGTGTCGTGAGTGCTGTGCCCGCATGGGGTTCGTCGAGGTCGAGGCCTTCGACCAGTGACCACCTGTGCAATCGAATGAACTCGGGATTGCTATGAAAGAACTGGAACAGCGCCTGGAACGAGTCGGTCATGCTCCTCTCGGGAACATCCGGATTCGAAAGTATCTCGCTCTGGCGCTCGAAGTACTCCGCGAACCTGCGGTTCGTGACCTCACCCCACAGGTCACGTTTCGAGGGGAATTCCCGTCTGACCTCTGCGAGCGGGATCCGAGCCGCCGCGGCCACGTCTTCGAGGGAGCTGGCGGTGAAGCCGAGCTCGCAGAACACTTTCTCGGCAGCTTCGAGGATCCGGTCGCGCGTCTCTCCCGAATGGGTCATTTGAAGATCGCTGTTCATCGTCACACTCTCCCGGTGTCGTTTGCGGGCATCCGAAATCGATTAGTAGGGCGGACACTCGCTTTGTCAAAAAGCACGGTTGGTCTCGACCGCGTGCGAGATTGCGCGTTCCCATCGGCTGGCAGTATGGTAGGGTCGTGCCGCCGCAGAGCGCCGAAATCCGAGCGCAGACCATGTATGGTGCTCGCGGCTGGACCTGCGGCGGGGTATGCCTTGGAGCACGGAGGCCGTATCGCGTCGTAGAAGCGGTGCTCGCAACCGAAGGGAAGTAAGCCGGAGATGGACAAGCAACGTATTCTCGTGGTCGATGACGAGGAAGGCATCCTCGAGGTGTGTTCGGACACGCTCGCACGGCTGTCCAATGTCGAGGTCGTCGTCGAGCAGAGCAGCCCCAAGGCTCTGGAGCTACTCTCTTCGGATGATTTTGCTCTTCTGATCACTGACATACGCATGCCCGAGATTGACGGCTTGGAACTCCTTCGTCTTGCTCGCAAAAGGGATGCCAACTTGACGATCTTGATGATGACGGCGTTCCCGACGGCGGGAACGGCGGTCGAGAGCATGAAGCTCGGGGCCGCCGACTACATCTCCAAGCCGTTCATGCCCGAGGAGCTGCTCGCGGCCGTGGCGCAGCTACTCGAGGGGCGTAGTGTCAAGCAAGAGCGCAGCGTGCTCCAGCGCCAGGTGGACCGGCCCTATGCGTTCGACGAGATCATCGGTTCGAGCGTCTCCATGCAGAGCGTGTTCGAGACGATTCGGCGGACCTCCGAGATCGACGCAGACGTCTTGATCACCGGTGAAACCGGCGTGGGGAAAGAGCTCGTGGCGCGCAGCATTCACAAGCGCAGCAAGCGCGCCGAGCGCCGTTTCGTGGCGCTGGACTGCGGGGCGATTCCGGACAACCTCATGGAGAGTGAGCTGTTCGGCCACGAGCGCGGCGCCTTCACCGGCGCCGATCGGCAGAACCTCGGCCTTCTCGAGTTCGCCGACGGCGGCACTTTTTTCCTCGACGAGATCGGCGAGCTGCAGCCGGCGTTTCAGGCGAAGCTGTTGAGAGCCCTGCAAGAGCGCGAGATCCGTCGCGTCGGAGGCCGCAGGCAGATTCCGATCAACGTTCGTATCCTGGCCGCCACGCAGCGCGATCTGCCCGCCGAAATCAGAGCGGGGAATTTTCGCGCGGACCTCTACTACCGGATCAACGTGGCCAGTGTGGTAGTCCCTCCGCTCCGGGAGCGCGGCGACGACATCACCACGATCGCGACCCACTACATCTCGCGGTTCGCCCGTGAAATGGACAAAGACGAGCCGGAGGTGAGCGCCGATCTGCTCGAGGTCTTGCAGCGCTACCCTTGGCCCGGAAACGTCCGCGAGCTGGGCAACGTGATCAAACGGACACTGGCAATGTCGTCCGGCTCGACCCTCACGGCCGACGACCTGCCGGACGAGGTAGTAGCCCGGGCGGGCGATCCCGCAGACGGGGACGACGGTGGGTTCCTGGCCGCTCGCTCGCATCGCATGGCCTCCTTCGAGCGCGAGTATCTGGTTTCCTTGCTGCAATTGTGTAAGGGCGACGTGTCCGAGGCCGCCCGCAGGGCGCGTTTGCCGCGCGGCACCCTGTATCGTTTCCTGAAGAAGCACGGCGTACAGCCGGGCGACTTCCGCTCCTGACCGCTCGCTTCGGTCGGCTCGTTCAGTCGAAGTCCGCCCTACCACCTGTCACTTCTTTGTGACTCGGTGCCTTCCGTGTACCGATTCGGTGACACCCCGGCCGCGTCGGGCGGCCTCCCCGTAGGGGTAGGGCCACCACCGTGGAGCCGTCCCGCGTCGCCACACGATCACTGAAATTGCCCACCCCACAACGGAAATGCAGGACTGGCGCGCCACGCCGGACGCCTGCAGGGCGACCGTTCACATCCATCCCGGCGCCCATGGAAGGGTCGTTTCACCGACAACGGGAAAGGGCACGCTTGTTGCAATCTCTACGACCGGGCGGGGAGGACACTGAGTGTCCAGAGGCACGCAGCCGCTCTAGCGGGCGTGCAGCGTGACCTCTGGACACCGAAGCTTCTCCGGGAGAGCCGTCCGTGGATCGGCGTAGCGGATCGGAAAGCCGAAGCGTCATTCGCGGCGACACCCACTTATTGGAACGTAACGAATGATGAATGAACAAAGGAGGAGCCGATTCGTGAAGAATTTCACACTCACAACGACCATTGCGGCGGTCGCGTTGGCTTTGGGCATCGCGGGGGTTGCACAGGCACAGTACACGCCAGGCGCCGGCCTGGCGGCCAGCCCACACGATTTCAGCAGCGCAGTCGCCAACACCGAGACGGTTGGTTTGTGCACGTTTTGCCACACGCCTCACCGGGCGATCAGCACGCGCCTGATCTGGAACCATAAGCTCTCGTCGAACAACTACACGTGGGACGAGACCACCACCATGGGCGGTACGGATCTACCGACCAACATCCAGACCTGGGTGGGCCCGACCAGAGCCTGCCTGTCGTGTCACGACGGAAGCGTCGCGATTGGCGACGTTGCGTGGTTCAACAAGGCCGGCCCCACGGTCATCAACGCGACCAAGCATGAGAACGACGCCGTTACAGTCGGAGCAGGCGGCGACATGTCCGGCAACCACCCGGTAGCGGTTCCGATCCCGTTCGGCAATACCGGCGGCGAGACCTACAACAACATCACGACCGGCGACGACGTCGTCATGGAGTGGGTGGCAGATCCGACCACGAACGGCATCCGCCTGTTCAGAGATTCGGGCGACGGCTCGGCAATAGCGGGCCCAGAGGAAGGCAACGCCGGCATCGAGTGCTCGTCATGCCACGACCCCCACAATGCGTCAACGGTGCAGGGACCCTATCTGCTGCGTGGTGAGCTCGACGGCAGTACCGGTGGAGCCAGCGGGTATATTTGCCTGAAGTGTCACGCGAAGTGAGCTGAAAGAGGCGTAGATGCTGCGGGGCTCGGACGAAATCCCGCAGCAGCCTACCGGAACTTCTCGGGCCATACAGCGGGGGACATGCTGTATGGCCCGAACCGTTTTTGGCGCCTGCGAGGAGAGACCAGACGGAGAAGATTGGCAACGCAGATACGCTCGTCGCGAGAGGGGAACTACGGCTGGCGGGTCGCTACAGAGGCAAGACGCCAGGAAGCTGAGAACCATGAACAAGTTGAAGTGCACCCCGAACGCTTCGTCGAAGCCATATGCCACCCGTATGCAGTCAGCCGCCTTCGCTGCCCTGGCGTTGTGTAGCGTGTTGCTGTTCGGCTGCGGGGCAGCGCAAAGTCCGAGTCCCGAGGCCGAAGAGAGCGCAGAGTTCACGACACCTGCGTGGCCACCGCCTCCCGATGAGGCGCGCATCAAGTTCGTTACCGCCTATCACGACGACGAGAGCCTCGGTGCCGCGAGCAGCTTTGGCGACACTCTCGATTCCTTTCTGACCGGTCGTAGGCGGCGCACTGAACGTTTGCGCCAACCCATGGACATCGCGATCTCGCCCGACGGGAAGAGGGTCTACGTGACGGACTTCGCCGTCCGGTCGGTCTTTCTACTCGATTTCGAGGCGAAGTCCCTCACTCGCGTGGGGGGTGAAGAGAAGACCTGGGCCTACCCTTTCGGGGTCGCCCTGGATGCGGAAGAGAACCTCTACGTTACCGAGCAAGAAGACCGAGCAATTACCGTCGTTGGTCGAGACGGCAAGGTCAAAAGGCAGTTCTCAGACCCGAGTCTCGAACGACCGACCGACATCGAAATAGACATCGACAAGGGGCTCATCTACGTGGCCGACGGGTCGCACCAGGCTTCTTCGAACCACTACATCAAGGTGTTCGACATGGAGGGCAAGTTCCTCCGCAATATCGGGAAGGGGAAAGGTTCGGCGGACGGATATTTGATGTTTCCTACCTACATGGCTCTGGGACCGGACGGCAGCCTTTACGTCACGGACACCGTCAACGCGCGCGTATCGGTCTTCGACTCCGAGGGTAATTTCGAGCGCCGCATAGGCGAGCGTGGCAACGCTTTTGGGATGTTCGACAAGCCGAAAGGAG
>PIVZ01000846.1 GCA_003354045.1 bacterium | reverse complement strand
GGAACAACGCCCCGTACTTCCAATGTGTTCCGGTGGTGAAGCGGTGGGAACGAGCGATGAACCAGCCGGGGATGCCCGCGGGGCGCGTGCTCTGCGGGTCGAACCTCATGCGGATTTCGCGGAAGCCCTTATCGGGATGCTTCGTGTCCCACCGCTTTTCGTAGGGGACCGGGTCGAGCGCCAGACGTTCGACAATGAGGCTGCGGTCCTCCGGGGCGAATGGGATCTCGTACGACAGGTCGAAGCGTTCCATGAGGTGCAGCAGGTGGTCTTCGAGTTCATCATCGAAGTCGGGCCAGCATTCCTTCATATGTTCGCGGGTGAAGATGCCCAGTCCGTCGATGATACCCTCGTACTCCAGCACATCGCTGATCTTCCTCGTGACGAACTCGGGATCGAGCAGTACGATCTTCTTGAGTTCCGGGTCATCGCGAAAGTGCAGCAGCTCGCCCAGGTCGTGAAGCTGCTGGGTCAGTACCGGCCGGGCATCTTCCGAGACGGTCTCGTCGACCCTCTTCCACAGCCCTTTGTAGGTGATCCACTTCCTCTTCTCCTTCCTTTTGAGTTTCCGGATCGCTTGCGTCGTGTCCCAGAAGGACGCCGGAGCCCTCTCGCCCATGAGCGGCAGCTTCTCCTTGTCGGCCGCGACGTTCCGCAGCGCCTCGCGCAAGCCCTCGATGCCGTCGCCGAGTTCCCGCTCTTGGCTGCTCACGGACAAGCTGCGGACGATCTGCGGGTATTTCGCCTTCAGGTTGTCGAGCGGCAGCGCGGCCTTGCGTTCGTCAATGTGGGTGGCCACGAGGATGACGGGCGCGCCGGGTGCCAGGGCCTTGATGGTGTCGAGCCAATAGTGCAGCTTCCCCTGTTCCCAGGCCAGGCGGGCGTTCCAGGCCAATAGGAAGAGCGAGCGGCGAGCGAGGAAGAACTGGTGCGTAGCGTGGTAGATTTGTTGCCCGCCGAAGTCCCACGCGTTGAGCGTCATGGTGACGTCCTTATCGGTGGGATGCGGCAGCGCCAGCGGGATCACGTTGATGCCGTGCGTGGTTTCGGAGTCGATCTGGAAATCCGCTCCGTTCAGCGCGTTGACGAGCTGTGTCTTTCCCACGCCGCCCTCGCCCACGACCATCAGGCGCGACTCCCAGATTCGCGTGTCCTGTTCGAGCTGGGCGCGCAGGTAGATGAGGATTGCCTTGGTGCCCTGAGCCACGATGTCGGGCGGCGGATCGGTCAGTTCGATGCCGTCGAGCTTCAGTTCTGTGAGTGACTCCAACCGGCCGAGCTCCGGGGGAAGCGTCGTCAGCGGATTCGTGCGTGGGTCGTCTCCGAGGTCAAGTTGCTCTAGCCGGGTCAACAGGCCGATCTCCGGCGGCAGCGAAGTCAGTTTATTGCCGTCGAGGTAGAGATGGGTGAGGCGGGTGAGCTGTCCGATCGCCGGTGGAAGCACCGTGAGTTCGTTGGCGTGGAGATAGAGCCTCAGGAGCCTGGTGAGTTGTTCGATCTCCGGCGGCAGCGAAGTCAGTTGGTTGTTAGAGAGGCCGAGGTCTGTGAGTTGCGTGAGCAGGCCGATCTCCGGCGGCAGCGAAGTCAGTTGGCTGCCAGAAAGGTAGAGGCCCGTGAGTTGCGTGAGCAGGCCGATCTCCGGCGGCAGCGAAGTCAGTTGGTTGTTAGAGAGGCCGAGGTCTGTGAGTTGCGTGAGCAGGCCGATCTCCGGC